>DAOVVZ010000062.1:0-7015 GCA_030636915.1 Methylomarinum sp.
AAAGAGAACAGCCATGGCTATCTGTTGAAGAGTTTCAATTAGAAGCTAATGAAGGGGAGTGTTTTATTGTGCTTAAAGATAGGGTGGTTATGGCTTATCACAACAGCATAGGAGATTTTTTAACCTATGAAGATGGCTCGTTCTGTTATGTGAAGGCAGATATAACAAAGGTAAAACATATTAAATATCCTGAGAAACCAGATTAAACCAAACAACCTCCTCGTTGTGAAATAGCCCCAGAATGGCTTATAACTTGTCTCCTAAAATGCCTTCGGGCAACTCTGGCCTGATCAAATATAGATCGGGCTTTTTTTTGGGTAAAATAAATTGTTATTATTAATAAAAAGGATTAATATAAACAAAAACACAAAAAGGGTATAAAAATGAAAGATGGTCGGGGCTTGTACATGAAGAATAAAAAAGAACAGCTAACGAAGCGTATCGCAGAGCTGGTAAAAAAGCATCCTAACATGTACAGAAAGGATTTGTGTGAGCGCTTGGACATATCAGCCGTAACTTTGCGGAAACACCTAAAAATTATAAATGGTAGTTAATTTATGGCTGAGGGTAAAAGGTCTTTTATTCTGTATTGTGACATTGCATCAATGGTTGAGAAAATACCAGACGAGGCGGCAGGAAAATTGTTTAAACATATTTTGGATTATGTGAACGACAAAAACCCAAAAGATCCTGACGATCTAATCGTATCTATTGCATTTGAGCCAATAAAACAACAGCTCAAGCGCGACTTGGATAAGTACAAATTAATTATTGAGAGGAATAAAGCGAACGGTAAAAAAGGTGGTAGGCCAAAAGCGAGTGGTGATAATAACAACCCAGATAACCCAGTGGGTTCTTTGGGGGTAAAAAAAGAACCCAGAAAAGCCGATACTGATACTGATACTGATACTGATACTGATACTGATACTGATACTGATACAAAACAAGAGAAGGAAAAACCAAAAAAACGGTTTTTACCACCACTGCAATCAGACGTTATTGAATATGCAGTTGAGAAAAGGTTGAACCTAGATGGTTTTTTTGATTACTACGAGTCAAACGGCTGGATGGTAGGTAAGAACAAAATGAAAGACTGGAAAGCCGCTGCTAGGGGGTGGAGTGGAAGGCAGACAACGTCTAGAAAGCAAGGTAATAGCAATTACAAAGCAAAGGTATTTAAAGGTACTGATTATTCAAAGGGTTTTGAAGAATTCAATCTATAGAGGTGGTTTATATGCGACAAGGTGAAAACGAAGAAACGACATGCAACAAGCATGGGGTAACATATTCTGCGGAAGTTGTTTTTATTGGGAATAAGAAGGTGATTCAGCCGTGCGTAAAATGTATGGCGGAAGACAAAAAGGAGAGAGAGGAAAAAGAACTTAGAGTCAAAGAGCGTATTAAGCACGAACTGTTTAATAAAAACTTTGGGAGTAGCAATATACCGCGACGGTACACAGAGCGAACTCTCGACAACTTCAAAGCAAGTTCTAAAGAAATGGAAATGGCAATAGCCACCGCAAGAAAATACTTGTTAAAAATAACGTCCAAGGAAAGTGACGGAGCGAATCTGATTTTGTCAGGACTGCCTGGTACGGGGAAAACCCATATAGCATGTGCTGTTGGTCGTGAGTTTGCAAAAAACAAGCAAGTAATGTTTGTCACGGTATCTGAGGCTATTAGAAAAATAAGAACATCGTACAGAAGAGAGTCTACGAAAACAGAGCAAGATATAATAGATTTCTATTCAAAAATACCTCTTCTAGTAATTGATGAGATTGGGGTTCAAAAAGGGACGGAGAGCGAAGAGCATCTTCTTTTTGAAATTATAAACAATAGGTACTCAAACTTTAAGTCCACTATCTTAATATCAAACCTTAATGCGTCAGAATTAAAACGACTGATAGGCGAGAGGGTTTTCGACAGGATGAAGGAAGGTGGTGGCGCGTATATCTCATTTACTTGGGGGTCTTACCGTGCAAAAGTTGATGATGATGAAGGGCTGAAGGGGGTGGCTAGTTCAGTCGACACCTCATTAGAATATAACAACAGACGGCTTTAGAGATTGTGAGTATGGGTAATGAGCAAAAAACCGCATAGGGATTTTAATAACAAAACAATAGGTGAATCATGAAGCATATTATTTTAATTGCAATTGTTTTTATTTTCGGTTGCGAAGACTGGTCGATTGAATCGAGAATAAACAACATGACCAAGCCCGTTTATATTGCGGCTGTCGGAGGTGAGGGTAACGTGGTGTTAAGAAGTGCTAACGGAAAAATACTAGCTATGGATCAGTCGTTTTATATAGCAAAAGCAATTAAAAGCAGCGGGTTTAAAAATGGTGATATTTTTATCCCTTTGAAAAAAGAGACCAATAGCTATGAGTAAATTAGAAACAGTACAAGCCACACTAGATATTGAGATATTTGTAGATTGCCCTAACGATGAGTGCGGGGCGTATATTGATATTTTAAAAGAAGAACAAACTAATGAGACTGATCACAACGACGAATCATCTTTATTAAGCCAGGTATGGCCTAGTCACCCGCTAACACACGATGATTTTGAGTGTGATGAAGTTACATGCACAGAATGCAAAACAACGTTTAACGTGAAAGGTTTGGAGTGGTGATTAAATAAACATGCCCCATCCAGCCATAAACACCACAAAAGAATCCGCTTATGCAGACATGGCAAAAAAGCACAGGTTCTACATAACATATCTTGTTAAGCGCCCAGCAATAGCAAAGGCAGAACTGGAAAAAATGAATAACAAAGTGGCGCGCAACAAGGATGGAAAAGTTTTACCAAGAGGGATGGAGGCTTTTGAGAGAATGGAAAAGTTTAGAGTTGAATTGAGTACTGAGCGATTGAGGCTAAAAAATGAATCCAGGTGAAATAGTACAAACAAATCTTTACGCCAGAAAAAACTACTTAGGGCGTAAGTTAAAGGTTGTTCAAATTCAGGAAGATATTGAAATTGGGGGGGGCATGGTCACTGGCTACATTGTCACAAAGGACGGAACAGTAACTGGTAAAATTGCTGAAGTTCCTCGGGGCAAGATATTAAAAATGGAGGGTGAATGTTTGTAAGTTATGATTTAAAAGACGTTGTTTTTGACACCGAAAACCATTTTGTTTTAAAGGTTAAAAATGGCTTTGAGGTGTTCAGGATGGAGGCAACATGCGCTGTTCGGTGCGCTCAGATTGGTTTTACAGGAGCGATTGGGTTAAAAAAGGCGATTACTGAGTGCAGAAAGAGAGGGTGAGTAGCGTGAGCAAGCAGGATTTAAAGCACTGGTATTGTTTTTCGTTTTCTGGATTTGATGAAAATTCAAAGAAACAATGCCAAGCAAGTTCTTACACAGGATATGCCGATAGAAATATTAGCATAGCGAGAATAAGAGAAAATAAAGCGTATGCAGGGGTTAGTGATAACGCTGTGTTAATTTCTTGTTCATATTTAGGCAGAATGACTAAGAGCCAATTTGCAGAAGTATAACGACCAGCTTAACAGGAAGGAGCTATAGATGATTGCGAAACATGCCACGATAAGCGCGAGTGCTTTTACCCTTATAAGTCGTGCGATTGTTTTAACCAAAGGAAATTTATGGATAAAGAGGATAGGCAAGAACATAACCAGTTGGTAAGCGGCAGGTTACTATGCACCACAACTATAAATAATATACAATAGATAAACATCTATAAAGTCGGGAGACTCATATGGTTATTTACATCACAGCAATTGCTATCGCATTAGTAGGATTGGTTCTACATTGGTTCAAGCGATGGTGGCGCGGCCAAACAGGCGATAACTTCATTGATCACCTGTTTATCAACAAAAAACACACAGGCGCGACATTAATATCTCTGGTTGGTGCTGCGTCAGCAGTAGTTAGCGTGGGTATAGATTTATCGGACGCTCAAACAATTGGGACATTAATAACGACTGGCTACACGCTAGATAGTCTGGTAAACAAAGGTTCAGAATGATGCAGCCAATGATTTACCTCGCGTTTGCCGCATTTTTAGTCGGCTCTGGTGCTGGGTTTAAAGCTAAGTCCATACTGGCAAAAGCGGAGCAATCTACTGTTCTTCAGGTTGAGCGCGAAAAACTGATAAAATCAGAGAAAATAAACAAATCTCTCAATCAAGAGCTAATCACAGCCCAAGCAAAGACAAAGATAGTTTATAAGACAGTTATCAAAAGGATCCCCTTCTATGTCACAGACAAACAAAAAACTGATAGCGAGTGCAATATTACTGTTGGGGCTAAGCGGTTGCTCAACAGTATCAACGCTTTGTCCGAAACCACCATTAAGCCTACTAACACCGATCCAAGACCTTCCGACATTAGAACGTCAGATTTAATACGCTATTCAGCACAAACAATACAACAATACAAACTCGCACAATCTCAGTGCAATATTTTAATTAAATGGCATCAAAGGAATGACTGAAATGCAACATGCAAGTGAAATAGCAACAGTGGCGAAAACAATCACATACTCTACATCGGTCGGACTGATGGTTGGCTCTACGATGGACTTTATGAATGAGAATGTTGGTGTGGTTGGTGGTATTGGTATGTTTGCGACGTGGCTATTGACGTGGATATATAAGCAAAAAGAGTATAAGCTTAAAGAGATTGAAATGAGAGCTAGGATTGAGGAACTGTAAATATGAGCAAGGGAAGCAAACAAAGACAATCACAGGTTCCAAGAAAGGAATTTGATGATAACTGGGAAAGAATATTCGGGAAGAAGAATGGCACTGACAGCTAAACAGGAATCAGCTTGCCAAGCGTTTGTTCTGAGTAAAAACCCAGACGTAAAAGGGAATAAAAGCGGTGCGTACCGTGAAGCGTACAATACTAGCAAGATGAAGCCCGTATCGGTGAACAGAGTAGCTAAAAGGCTTTTTGATCAGGTCAATATCAGGTCAAGGGTAGAGGCGCTACAGCATGAGATAAAAAGCGCATTGATTGCTGATGAGATTGAACTGCAAGAGTTTTGGACTAGCGTAATGCGTGGTGAGGAAGTTGTGGAGGCCACGACAACTGAAGAGGGTGTGGATGTTGAGGTTAAGCCAGAGGTGAAAGACAGGCTTAAATCATCTGAGTTGCTAGGTAAAACAAAAATGATGTTTGTTGAGAAAAAAATAGTAGAGATAACAAATCCAGCCGATGAGTTAGAGCGTCTAAAAGCGATTGCTTTAAATGCTGATAAATAGTTTTATCCGTGCGGTGAGAGAAGTTGACTCAGGCCAGTAAATATAAGGGTTTAAGATTTGGCTAATTCCACTGAAATAGAGAAGTTTTTAATACAGAAAGCGCATGATTATCGACACAATCCTCTAGGGTTTGTGAAGTTTGCGTGGGATGATGTGACCCCGAGGAAATGGCAGGAGGAAATATTAACCGAAATAGGCGACAAGCTTAAGTCTGGTGAATTAGATACTCATTCAGCAATTCAGGAAGCGGTTGCAAGTGGCCACGGCATTGGCAAGAGCTGTTTAGTATCATGGTTGATTATGTGGGCTATTTGTACTGAAGCAGACACAAAAGGCGTAGTTACGGCTAACACAGAAAACCAGCTTAAAACCAAAACATGGTCAGAGCTGGCGAAATGGTATCAGTCGTGCAGATATAAAGGCTGGTTTAAATTCACAGCTACAGCGTTGTTTAGTTCTGACGTGACAAGGGAAAAGAAATGGCGCGTTGATATGATTCCGTGGTCAGAGAGGAATACTGAGTCATTTGCTGGGCTACATAACGAAGGAAAGCGTATTCTTGTTGTGTTTGATGAAGCCAGTGCTATTCCTGATGTGATATGGGAAGTGACTGAAGGTGCGCTGACTGATGCGAATACAGAAATTATCTGGGTTGCGTTTGGTAATCCAACTCGAAATACAGGGCGATTTAGGGAGTGTTTTGGACGATTCAAACACAGATGGAGCAGAAGGCAGGTAGATAGTAGAACTGTTCCAGGTATAAACATCAAGCAGATTAAGCAATGGGCTGATGATTATGGTGATGATTCGGATTTTTTCAGAGTTCGAGTAAAAGGCCAGTTCCCTCGATCCGGTAGTAGGCAATTTATCTCTGCCGAAGATGTTGAAGAGGCTAGAAAGCGCGTAGTTGAAGTTCCGTTTGGCACTGCCAGGGTGATGAGTGTTGATGTTGCTAGGTTTGGTGACGATCAAAGTGTAATAGCAAGGCGACACGGACGAAAGCTTGAGGATTTGATTAAGTTTCGTGGTTTAGATACTATGCAGTTATCAGCAGAAATAGCACAGGTAATTGTTAAAACCAAGCCTGATGCAGTGTTTGTTGATGGTGTTGGTGTTGGTGGCGGTGTGGTTGATAGGTTGCGGCAACTAGGCTATGATATTATTGATGTTAACGCTGGCTCATCACCCGACAAAGAGAATAAGGACACGCATTTAAACAAGCGGGTTGAAATGTGGGATAGAATGCGACAGTGGCTAAAAGGTGCTGATGTTCCAGATGATAAAGATTTGCTCGATGATTTTATTGGTATTGAGTACGGATTTGATAATAAGATGCGGTTGCAGCTAGAAAAGAAAGAGGATATGAAGAAGCGTGGATTATCCTCTCCTGATTGTGCTGATGCAGTATCGCTGGGGTTTTACTCTCATGTAATGCCAAAGATTGACGAGCAGAGTTTAGAGCCTGAATATTTTGAGGATTAGATATGACAACAGTTAAACCAAGATTGCCAGACAGAAAACATACATTCAGTCAAGAAATACAAATTGCTGATAAAGATTACCGAAAGCGCAAAGAAGCGGGTTATGAGTTCAATAATGGTAAGCGAGTTTTTGAGGACAAAGTAAGTAAGTCGGGTTACTAAGTTACATAATCGTGTCGCGATGACAGTTAATCTCTAAGAGAGAAAAATGGAAACAGCAAAAGAAACACAAGCTAATCAGATGATCGCTAAAACAATAGCGGAAACATTGAATAAGCATTATCCAGGTCATGCTTGGA
>DAOVVZ010000223.1:0-4155 GCA_030636915.1 Methylomarinum sp.
CAAATCGGGGAATATCATTACAGGAAACCCTAAAATGCATCAGGCGATGTACCAACTGATTGAGCCTCATGTAACAGAATTATTAAAATAGCCTCCTAACATTCCAAAATCAAGAGTTGATGGAAAAATAGACAACACGCCATCAACTCCTCCAGCAATATTTGTAACACCAGTTAGCCTCCCTTCTCAATCAAGTTTCGTTAATGTTTCACTAACTCATTACTATCAAAAGACATTTTATAACTGTGGATAACTCTGTGCATTAAATGTCTATAACCTTTCTGATCAACGACACCTACCACCACCACGCTATTTTTAACACATTACAGGCAAGAAATAACCACATAGTTTTCAATGACTTAAGCCAACACCATGCGACTCGGTAAAGCGCAAGCTTCCTCACTGCATAAGCAACACTATTTCCATTGCTATGTGCATAAGTCCAGCCACACCAACCCCAATAAGTTTATATTTACCCCCCTCATCCTACCCTTCTCCAGCAAGAGAAGAGCTAAAGTGATAACTTATTGATGTCACCTTAGTTTTACAGCAATCGACAATACCTCTCTCAAAAAAAAACCGGCATAAAGCCGGTTTTTTTGAATGTTGATAATCTTTTAATAAAGATGAATAGGGAATCCTTTAGCTCTCTTTACATCTTTACGAGAAATCACGCCATCGTGGTTTTTATCCAACTTTTTAAACTGCTTACGCTCAAATGTTTTAAGCTCTAAAGGTTCAACTAAGTTATCGCCATCAAGGTCCATTTTCTTAATTAATAACGCAGCTTCTTTTTCTGCTGTTCTAAGCTCATTAGCAATAGTTTTGTTAATGTTTGCCTCAGATACACCTTGCTTTCTCATTTCGTTAATCGTTTGAACAAGGTCTTCTTTAATCTCTATAACAACTTCACCGGCAGTGATATAACCATCCTTATTCACATCAAAAGAATCATTATTATCTATTATAGACGCTTCATAAAACTCTTGAAAATCGACTCTATCATCACCACTATCATCCATAGAACGGATTAATGTATCGACTTTTTCCTCAGTATAACTTTGTGCAAAAACACCTGCTGATGCAATAACCAGAGCGCTTGCAAGTAATGGTCTCACTAATTTTTTCATTTTTTCCTCGTTCATTTGGGCTGTAATTCATACAATATTAATAAGGATAGGCAAATCAACTCTACAAATCAATACTTATTCCAATAAAAATCCACTAAAAAATCAATCATACACATTCCCCTAATTGGTTTGCATTAAACCATCCAATGTTAACGCACAACTTGGCGCAAAATGCGTCATAAAGTAAATGACTTCTGGCTGATCTGACATTTCCAATGCTTTAACCAATTTTTCGGCCGCTATTTCAAACTCGCTATTCCCTGCTTTCAATTCAGCCTGACATTTTAAATAAGCCGATATTTTATCAGCCGCCTTAATAATAACTTCATGTCCTGCTGGCATTTTTTCATGCTGAATCAAGACCTCAAAATCAGCCTGCAATTCATTCGGCAGCAAACCAATCAATTCTTTCTCAGCCTGCTTTTCAATTTGCTTGTAAGCGCTTGTTATTTCTTCAGAATGATATTTAATTGGGGTTGCCAAATCTCCTGTTATCACCTCGGTGACATCATGATATAGGGCAGCTGTGGCAATTGCATTAGCATCCAGATCACCATTAAAGTATCTATTTTTAATTAAGGCTAAAGTATGTGCAATCACCGAAACCTCCCAGCTATGCTCCATCACATTTTCTTCATGAGCATTACGCTTCAAACCCCAACGCTTTATCCAGCGTAACCGCGATAAATAGGCATAAAAACTACTTTTCATTACTTCACCCTAAAATAAAAATCAATTTTACCTGAAATTAATGACTTGAATACAGATTCAGCTATTACATTTATCCTGTAAACCACTGCAAGACAATATTGTTTATTAAGAAGCTAAGAATAACAGCCACAAGAAAACACTGTTTTGGATATATGTTTTATTTACATGGGTAAATAATTCTGTTTTCTACCCATGTTGAGCTGTCATGGTTAAATAATTAATTTTTCTACACCTCAATACAAGCTATCTTTCATTTACATTAAGCAATAGTTGGTACAAGGTATCATTAAAATAATAATTATCTTTGCCTAGCTTATGTTTAGAAAGCAGTCCAATACCGACCATCACATCAAGATACTTTACTGCTGTTTTACGGGTGACCTGTAAATACAGAGAAATTGTTTATCGATAAACCTAGAATAACAGGCATAAAAAAAGGGCTGCAACCAAAGGTTGCAGCCCTTTCTATATATTATGGTGCCTCGGGCCGGAATCGAACCGGCACGGGTTTAACCCCGCGGGATTTTAAGTCCCGTGCGTCTACCAATTTCGCCACCGAGGCTCTATCTGATGAACTAGTAGATCCGTGTATTATATGCATACTCCATAAGAAAATCCAGCCCTATTTACTTTTTTTACCACACCAAATAAAAATACAGTACAAAACAATTATTTAGATAAAATATGAGCAAGCTTTTGTCAGATTTAAAACAATTGACCGACTCACTTTATTAGCCAATCATCACTCAAATCCGCGATATTACTATTACGCAAGTTACAAGAATAGCTATTGGCGAACAACACTGGAAAAAAGCAATGAAACAAGGTTATTTTCTGCTTATTTGCCTTCTACTGAGCAACACTGCTCTTGCGGAGACTCTGCCTGTCATTCAGGTTGGCGGGTTTTCATCCGGAAAACTCGACAATTGGAATAAGAAAACATTTTCAGGTACAACCGATTATCGATTAACCCAGCTTGATAAACAGCAAGTATTAAAAGCAGAAAGCCATTCTGCTGCTTCTGGCTTATTTAAAGAACAAAAAATTGATTTACATATAACACCTGTTTTAAATTGGCGCTGGCGCATTGAAAATCGCTTAAAACATTTAAATGAGCTGAGCAAACAGGGGGATGACTATAGTGCTAGAATTTACATTGTTGTCAGTGGTGGATGGGCATTTTGGAAAACCAAAGCCATTAACTATGTATGGGCAAGCCATTCTCCTAAAGGCCATATCTGGCCTAATGCTTTTGCAGGCAAAAATGCCATGATGATAGCCTTACGTTCAACAACAGACAAAACACAGACCTGGTATCAGGAAAAACGTAATATTAGAGAAGATCTAAAAGCGCAATTTGGAACAGATATTCGTTATATTGATGCAATTGCACTTATGACCGATACAGACAACGCCAAAGGCAGTGCAATAGCTTATTATGGCGACATTTACTTTAGTGAAAAGTAGTAATGCGCGATAGATTAACATGACTAAAAACAGTCTACCCATGCATTACTTTATCAGGTAAAAACTTTAATCCTTTTCACCCCTTATTCAAGGAGATCTGTTTTGGATATTCAAAACATAATTCGCCCGAGTGTTGCCTTAGGCCTATTTACTTTAATGATTTGCTGGGAATATTTCAGCCCTAGAAGACAACAAAACATATCTCGCAAACAACGCTGGCCTATAAATATTGGTTTAGCACTGCTTAACATGATAATAATGCGTTTAACCATGGGAAGCATCGCTTATTTAAGCGCCATTAATGCCGAAAGCCTGTCATGGGGCTTACTAAACCAGTTTTCAGCACCTACCTGGCTAAAAATAACGTTCACTCTTCTACTGCTTGATTTTGCCATTTACTGCCAACATATTGTTTCCCATAAATGGAAGCTCTTATGGCGCTTACATCAGATCCACCATACCGACTTAGAGTTTGATGCCAGCACAGCCGTTCGCTTCCACCCTTTGGAAATCATACTTTCAATGGCTTATAAAGTAGCCTGTATTTATTTAATAGGGGCAAACCCAATTGCAGTGATTGCCTTTGAAATTATTCTTAATGGCACAGCCACTTTTAATCACAGCAATATTAATATCCCGACTAAAATTGATAAGTATCTACGCTGGGTTTTAATTACACCAGATACTCATCGCATTCATCATTCGACGGTTCATTCTGAAACAGACAGCAATTATGGCTTTTCTATTTCTCTTTGGGACAGGCTTTGTAAAACCTATGTCGCTAAACCTAAAAAAACACAAACCACTCTAGATATTGGTCTACCTGAGTACAGGAAGCATGATGAAC
>DAOVVZ010000033.1:0-8062 GCA_030636915.1 Methylomarinum sp.
GCCCAAGTTTGATCTTCAAGTTGTCTGACTGTGATTAGATCGTTAGGTGCTAATACATCGGTTATTGATTTTAAATCAGGGCCTAAGTAATTACTGGTTTTAAACTTTCTTGCCCATTTGATGTTGTCAAAAGGGAGTTCAATTAAAGTATTGTCTTGAAGTTTTGCAATGGCAATGTCATTGTTTATTTCAATGACCTGCGCTGACTGTAGGTCGCCAACGGTAGTGTGGTCAGAGGAAGAAAAGTGAGTTTCGTTTTTGTGAGGTAGAGATCTGTAGCCGTGACGTTGGTCGTAATTATACAATGCTGTTTGCAGAGCAGAGGTCGCGGATGACTGTAGTTCGCTTACGAGTGTTGTATGGACGTTTAAGCCTAGTGTGTAAGCTCTATCACCATATTGACTAACAATCTCTTTACGAACCATTTCAGCAATAAACGGTGCAGGGGATTCGAGTTGATTGGAATGAAGCGCTGCTGAAATAGGTTGTTTAATCGCTAGGTTGAAATCTGATTGGTTAATGTAATTAAGCTCATGCATACGACGTAAAACATAATTTCTACGTTGATGAGCTCTCTTAGGGTCTGTGATGGGGTTAAAGGCAGAAGGAGCTTTAGGTAGCCCCGCAATCATGGCAAGTTGCGATAAATTAAGTTCGGATAGTGCTTTACCATAGTAAGTTGATGCGGCCGCAGCGACACCGTAAGAGCGGTGTCCCAGATATATTTTGTTTAAATAAAGTTCAAGGATTTTGTCTTTCGAATATTCTCGTTCTATTTGTAATGCTAAGATTATCTCTTTAATTTTCCGTATATATGTCTTTTCTCTGCTCAGTAGAAAATTTCGGGTAACTTGCATGGTAATTGTGCTGCCTCCCTGTTTCTTCTTTCCTGTTACTAAAAGCTGAAAAGCCGCACGAGTTAAACCTTTAAAATCAACCCCTGGGTGAGAGTAAAAGTTACCATCTTCCGCAGCAAGAAACGCATTGATTAGCTGCTGAGGTACTTTATTTATTTTGATGGGCGATCTTTTTTTCTCACCAAATTGAGCCAATAAAAGGCCATCTTGAGTGTAAATACTTAAAGGGATCTGGTATTTAACGTCATGGAGTTGGGAAATGTCGGGTAGGTCCTTTTGTAACTGCTGAATAAAAAGTCCGCCTGTAATAGCAGTGCAGATTGTAATTATTACAAAAAAGAAAAAAGTCCACTTTAAGGTTTTGTAAAAAAAGTTTCGCTTTGTGCTCACAATAATATTGTATGTAAAGAGATGAAATTATTTTAGAAGCAGGTATGAAATAAGCGAGTCAATTATGGCAGTAAATTCAATCGTACAATTTGAATTGAAGTCTATTGTTTAAAATTGCTTAAGTTATTTCTGGTGCGTTCCTTGGTGGTATTTTTTTGATTTATTTTGAGATCATGTTTTCAAAATAATGCAGAATCTAAAGTTTTGTAGCCCATTATCTATATTGAAGGCATGCTGTCATGCATGTAACTTAATAGGATAAGGAGAAAAAATCAATGGCAGAGCAATAAAGCTTTGGTATGCGTTATGTGAAATAATAAGGTGGTAGTGTTTTTTTTATTTCTATCTATTTGTTTTGTAAGGTATGTTTTTCACATTATTGCTTCTTATATAATGGTGGGTATGGTTGAAATTATTTTGATAGAATGAAATATAAGGCTGAAATTATGTTGGTTAAGTGATTTTTAGTAAAAAACAAATACTTTTTATGGGAAAAAATAAAAAGGCTACTATACTTTGTCGGTAAGGTAACTTTAAATGTTTGTTGACAGGTAAAGTTTTGCATTAAAAAAAACAATGCAGTAAATTATTTATTTGAGTTTTTACATGATTATAAGGGTTCATGAATGAGCTGGTTTAACAGAGGCCAATCTGCAGTTCTTGGTATTGATATCAGTTCAGCAGCAATAAAGTTATTAGAGTTAAGTAAGTCAGGCGCTCGTTATAAGGTGGAGAGTTATGCAGTAGCACCTTTGCCTCAAGATGCTGTTATTGATAAAAACATCGCAAATGCCGATGTTATTGCCAATGCAATTAAAGCCGCGGTTAAGCAGTCGGGGACAAAGACTAAGCTTGCCAGTGTCGCAGTTGCTGGTTCCTCAGTAATGACTAAGGTTATCTCTATGCCTAGTTCTTTAGCTGAAGATGAAATGGAAGAGCAGATATTGGTTGAAGCAGATCAGTATGTTCCTTATTCTCTAGATGAGGTCAATCTTGATTTTGAGGTACAGAGACAAACTGAAAATAATCCCGAAATGGTTGATGTTTTGTTGGCAGCCTCTAGGCGAGAAAATGTTGAAGATAGAGTCGAAGTTTTAGATAGAGCGGGTTTAAAAGCCCAGGTTGTTGATGTAGAAGCATTTGCGATGGAAAATGCATTTTCATTGTTAACCGATCAGTTACCTGATGCCATTGAAAATCAAACAATAGCAATTGCTGATATAGGTGCAACTATGTCGACCCTAAATGTGATTCATGATGGGCGAACTGTTTATACGCGTGAACAAGGTTTTGGTGGCAAGCAGTTGACTGAGGAAATTCAGCGACGATATGGATTATCTTATGAAGAAGCGGGCTTGGCAAAAAGGCATGGCGGATTACCTGATAATTACATGACAGATGTATTAGACCCATTTAAAAAAGCAATGGTTCAGCAAATAGCGCGTTCTTTGCAGTTTTTTGTCTCTTCCAGTGCAAACAGAGGCGTAGATAGTATCGTTTTGGCTGGAGGCTGTTCATCTATAGCTGGATTGGAAAAATTAGTTGAACAGAATTTGGGGATTCCTGCTTATATAGCCAATCCCTTTATTAATATGGCGTTGTCTAATAGAGTGAAACCTCAGAGTTTAAGTAATGACGCACCTTCAATGATGATTGCATGTGGCTTGGCCTTGAGGAGTTTTGATTAATGGCAAAAATTAATTTACTTCCTTGGCGTGAAGAGCTTCGTAAGCAAAAACAGCAAGACTTTGTATCAGCAATAGGTGCAGGGGTTGTTGTGACGTGTATTTTATTTGCATTTGTTTATTTTTATATTGAAGGGATGAAAGAACATCAACAAAGCCGAAACTCTATGCTTGATGATGAGATTCGAATAGTCAATAAAAAGATTAAAGAAATCCAAGATATTGAACGGAAAAAAAGCCAGCTTTTAACTAAAATTGAAGTGATTCAAGCATTACAAGAAAGTCGGCCTCAAATTGTTCATTTATTTGATGAGTTGGCAAAAAGTACCCCTGAGGGTATTTTTCTGACTAAGTTTAAGCAGTCAGGGAAAGTATTAAGTTTTACGGGTAAAGCACAATCAAATGCTCGTGTTTCTGCTTATATGCGAGGGATAGATAAATCACCATGGATGGAATCTCCAGTATTGAAAGTGATTAAGGGAAAAGGTAAAGCGACAAGTGGACAGACCAATGATTTTTCTATGGTTGCTAAACAAGGAGAGAATAAGCCAAAGGAGGATAAGAAATAATGAATTTATCAGAAGTTAATTGGGATTTTGAGGCGGCGGGTAGCTGGCCTTTTCCAATAAAGGTAGCTACAGTTGTTTTGGTTTCAATTTTGGTTACAGCGGCGGGAGTTTATTATATTACAATTGATCAACTAAATGAGTTGGAGCAATTAGAAAACAAAGAGCAAGAGTTAAAGACATCATTTGAAAGAAAACAAAAGAAAGCGGTAAATCTACCTGAATATAAAGAGCAGCTTAAACAGATTGAGGAATCGCTTGGTGAAATGATTAAGCAAATGCCAACCAAGGCAGAAGTAGCTAATTTATTAATAGACATTTCTCAGACAGGTTTAGCCAGTGGTTTGGAATTTAGACTTTTTAAGCCCGGTGCAGCCATTCGAAAGGATTTTTATTCTGAATTGCCTATCAGTATTAAAGTAGTGGGTAAGTATGAGGAATTAGGGCTTTTTGTGAGTGGCTTGGCTTCTTTGCCTCGAATAGTTACCGTGCATAATGTCACAATTTCTCCTAGTGGTACTTTAATGACAATGGATGCAACCATAAAAACTTATAATGAGGAGGCCGGGGAAGTTAAGAAGAAGAAGAAAAAAGGCCGAGGAAAAAGACGATGACTTTAACGGAAAGTAATTTTTGCCAAATTAAAAAGAATGTTGTCAGCATGGGGCTGGGTATACTTGCTCTTGGAATGTCGGGCTGTGTTAATGATGATGTTAGTGACTTAAGGCAATATATTAAGACGGTTAAAGCTAAACCTAAAGGTACAATTCAGGGGTTGCCTGAAATAAAAGTCGTTGAACCCTTTCTTTTTAATCCTGAAGGCTTAAGAGATCCTTTTCGAGCGGTAGAAAAAAGACAGGTTGATGAGTTTCAGGATGTTGCACCGGGTTCGGGAATACGTCCAGATACAACCCGAAGAAAAGAAGAGTTAGAAGCGTATTCTTTAGATACTTTAAGAATGGTCGGCACGCTAACTATGAAAGATGAATTGTGGGCCTTGATTAAGGCAAGTGATGGTACGATTCACCGTACTAAGAAAGGGAATTATATGGGGCAAAATTATGGCGAAATTATACGGATTTTGGATAATAGGGTTGAGTTGATGGAAATAGTGCCTGATAAACCAGGAACATGGCGTGAACAACAAGCTTCATTAGCACTGGCTGAGTAACGAATGGTTACCAAATGAATATGCAAAAAAATAAAATGAGAATATTACAAAAACAGTCTAATTACGCTTGCTTAATCTTGGGTGCTTGGCTTTTAATGCTACAGGTAACTTCGGCTTGGGCAGGTAATACAGCGATCACCGAGTTAAATTTTTCTTCTTTAGCGGGCGATAAAATTCAAATCCAGTTGGGTATGAATGGACCTGCGGTTACCCCTAAAGTGTTCCAAACAGATAACCCTGCAAGAATTGCATTGGATTTTGTTGGAGTGACAAGTGACTTAGAAAAAAAATTATATTCAGTTAATCAAGGTGCAGCTGGTGCTGTCTATGTTGTAGAGGCATCAGGAAGAACACGAGTTGTTATAAACCTGACAGAGACAGTGCCTTATGAAACCAGAGTTGATGGCAATAAGGTTTATGTCGTATTAAAACCGATAAGTGCAATTACTACGACTAAGACCCAAGTTCAAGAAAAGCAAGCAGACAGAAAAATTACTCGCTTACTCCCTGAGCAAACAATTAAAAACATAGATTTTCGTAGAGGACCAAAAGGTGAAGGTCGACTGTTATTAGCACTTTCTACACCAAATACTGTGGTTGATGTACAGGAGAGAGGTGGTAAGGTTGTTTTAAACTTCCTTAATACTAAGCTTCCTGATGCATTGGTTAAGCGGTTTGATGTTGCTGATTTTGCAACGCCAGTACAAACGATAGATGCTCAACCAAGAGGGGCGGGAGTTACAATCAGCATAGCAACGATTGATGGTAACTATGATTATTCCTCATATCAATCGGATGGCTTATTAACAGTTGATTTTTTACCTCTAACTAGAGCAGAAAAAGAGGCGAAATTAAAAGAAAAATTTGCTTATGTCGGGAACAAGTTGTCGTTAAACTTTCAGGAAATTGAAGTTCGCGCTGTTTTGCAGATTTTAGCTGACTTTACCGACTTGAATATTGTTGCTGCTGATTCAGTTGGTGGAAATGTTAGTTTACGATTGAATGATGTGCCATGGGATCAGGCTTTGGATTTAATATTAAAATCTAAAGGTTTGGCTAAAAGGCGTGCGGGTAATGTGGTAATGGTAGCTCCTACAGCAGAAATAATTAAGATTGAAGAAGAGGAGTTGGCTGCAAATAAAGTCGTTGAACAACTGGAACCCTTGAGAACTGAATATATCCAAATTAATTATGCAAAGGCTGAAGATATTCAAGCATTATTGGTGGGGTCTAATGTAGTTAAGTCAATGGCTTCGGATAAGTCTGGTTCTAGTAGGGGCTCAGGTGTTTTTGGGGGAAGTAACTCCACTGCAAGTAGATCAAGCCGAACAACGGAAAAGAGTGACACCAAAGGCGTATTATCTATCCGAGGAAGTTCTACGGTAGATTCAAGAACTAATACAATTATTGTCAAGGATACTACCAAACAGCTTGAAGAAATAAGAGAAATGATTCGAATTCTTGATGTGCCTGTTAGACAGGTGATGATTGAGTCAAGAATTGTGATTGCAGATAATAATTTTGCCCAGGAAATTGGGGTTAAGTTTGGGGTGGCAAAGGCTGCTTCTGTTGGAGGAGGGAAAGTTTTTGCTTTAGGTGCAGAGCCGACGTTTGGTGAGTTAATTCCAGATGACGATGGTAGTTTTGTGACCGTTCCTGACGGCCCCGGTTATTTAGTTGACTTGGGGGCAAATGCAATAAATGCTCACCCAGTCGGTGCATTAGGCATGACTTTGGCTAGGGCTGCTGATTATGTGCTTAACCTGGAGTTGTCAGCACTGGAAAATGAAAATAGAGGTGAATTACTTGCAAACCCTAGAGTAATGACTTCAGATAGAGAGTTAGCTTTTATTAAGCAGGGTGTGCAAATACGTGTTGAAACAGTGAGTCAGGATGGTACGCAAACTCAATTTATAGACGCTGTTCTAGAATTGAATGTTACCCCGCAGATTACTCCGGATGGTGATGTGATCATGGAGCTACTTGTTAAAAAAGATGCGCCAAATGTAAGTGGCGGTATTGATAAAAGAGAAATTGAGACTATGGTTCGAGTAAGGGATGGTGAGACCATTGTTTTAGGTGGTGTCTACGAAGGTGAATCAGGTAAAGAGCAGTTCAGAATTCCATTTTTTGGCGACTTGCCTGGTGTTGGCTTTTTGTTTAAAAAGAATATTGAGAACGATAGAAAAAGAGAATTGCTGATATTTGTAACACCTAAAATAGTAAAAGACAGCTTGTCACTAAGATAACAAACTGTAAAAAAAAAACAGAAAGGGGGCATAATGCCCCCTTTTTTATTGGTTTAATGTGCTTGGTTAATTATGAAGCAAACAGAAAATATATATTTAATTGGCCTAATGGGTGCAGGTAAAACCACCATAGGTAGACAACTGGCTAAAGCGTTGCAGTTACCCTTTTATGATAGCGACAAGGCGATAGAGGAACAAACAGGGGTTGATATCCCAACCATCTTTGAGTACGAGGGTGAAGAGGGGTTTAGGGCGCGCGAGCAAAACATGATTGAGGAATTGACTAAAATTGATGGCATTGTAATGGCAACAGGTGGAGGTGCAATATTAAGAGAACCTAATCGCCTTGCATTGCAAAAGAATGGCTTTGTGGTTTATTTACAATGTTCTGTTGATAAGATCGTGCAAAGAACAAAAAGAGATAATCAACGACCATTGCTTAATGCCGATAATCCTAGGGAACGGATAGAAACTTTATTTGCAGAAAGAGAGGCGCTGTATTTATCTTGTGCCGATTTTAAAATTGAAACCAGTTCTATGCAGAGTAAAATGGTTGTGCAAAATATTTTGAACGCTTATTCAGAGTTAGATTTATAAAGATATGAAAGAGTTGCGTGTAGAGTTAAACGAAAAGAGCTATCCAATCTATATTGGCTCGGGTTTGTTACAACAAAAAGCATTGTTAACAAAGCATATTAAATCTAAGCAAGTGCTTATCGTTACTAATACAACTGTATCGCCACTCTATTTGGATAGTGTGGTAAAGCAACTGGATGGCTTTCAGCTTGAGGTGATAGAGCTTCCTGATGGAGAGCAGTATAAAAACTTAGAGCATATCACTAAAGTTTTTGATAAGTTGCTTGAAAATAAATTTAGTCGTAATGCAACATTAATTGCATTGGGCGGAGGTGTCATTGGTGATATGGGGGGCTTTGCTGCGGCCTGTTATCAGCGTGGAATTCCTTTTATACAAATTCCCACTACGGTATTAGCTCAAGTCGATTCATCCGTTGGTGGTAAAACAGGTGTTAATCATCCGCTAGGTAAAAACATGATTGGCGCTTTCTATCAACCACAGTGTGTTGTGGCTGATATGGATGTCTTGGATACGTTGGATGATAGGCAACTAATTGCCGGTATTGCA
>DAOVVZ010000254.1:0-3880 GCA_030636915.1 Methylomarinum sp.
AGAAAGTTCCTATCATTTTATCAATGATGCGTGATACAGGTATCAGCTCTAAGCAAGACTGGACTAGTTTGCTGCAAAGGTTCAATGAAGAAAAAAAGGTGCATTATAAAAACTGCAGTTCGAACTTAATGTATTGTTGTTATTTTTTGTATTGGTTTCTTTACCCTAAGTATCGATTGATTAAGCAGGTACTTAAGTGGTAAATATAATTAGCCCAATGGCTACAGGTAACGGTGCTTATATTTTACATAAAAGTATTGAGCAACATATCAATAATTATGAGGTAATACCCTATAACCCATATAAGACATTATTTCCCCCTATATTGATTCCTATCGGTCGATTCAATCGGGCTGATATTATTCATACAACCCCAGACTACGGAATATTTCATAAAAGACGAAATGTTCCGTTAGTCCTTACTTTTCATAATTATGTTTTAGATAGATTTATGAGGCAGTATAGTAGTCCTTTGCAATCTATTCATTATGCGACTGATTTGAGGTGGTTTACTCGCTTGTCCATTACAAAAGCATGTCAATTAACAGCAGTTAGTCACTTTACGGCAAATTTAGCAAAACAGAATTTGGGCTTAAAAGATGATATCCAGGTTATTTATAATGGTATTGACCAAAATAAATTTTCCCCAAAAAAGAAGCAAAATAATAAAGAGATTAATGTATTGTTTTGTGGGAACTTAACAAAGCGTAAAGGCGCACATTGGCTAGAGTCTATTGCGGATAAACTTTCTAGCAATATTTCAATTCAATACACAGAAGGGTTAAGGGGGATGGGCGCAACTTTATCCCATTCAAAACTTAAATCTATTGGTAGGGTAAAGTACCAAAATATGTCTGAGGTATATAATCAGGCAGATATATTATTGTTTCCAACTGTAAGGGAAGGGTTTGGTTTAGCAGTTGCTGAAGCCATGGCTTGTGGATTGCCCGTTGTTACTTCAAATGGTTCATCAATGCCAGAGTTAATTGATCATGAAAAAGGTGGCTTTTTGTGTCAAGAGGGGGATGTTGAAAGTTTTGCAGGGAAAGTAAATATATTGGCTGAGAATGCGCTGCTACGTAATGAAATGGGGCAATATAATAGAGAAAAAGTTGAGTCTCAATTTACCTTAAGTAGAATGATTACTGAATATCAACACTTGTTTATTAAAACATTAGATGAAAGGTGAAATATATCTCGTCAATGGATTGTCTTTTGGTAAAGCGTAATAAATTTAGCACTGATAGTTGACCAATCATAAGCTTGTGCAGCTTGTTTACCTTTTTGAGCTATGTTTTTTCTAAGTTTTACATCTTCTATTAGTTTAATTATGACTGATTTTAGTTCAAGCGGCTGTTTTGGCGGAGATAATAGTCCTGTCACACCATGACTTATAACTTCACTTATTCCTCCAGTATTAGTACTTACAATGGCTGTCCCACTTGCCATTGCTTCTAGTAACATTACGCCTTGACCTTCTGAATCACCTGATGAATCGGTTATTGAGGGGGCAATAAAAATATCGGCCGCAGCATAGTAATCGGGTAGTTGTTCATTTGGCAGTTTACCCCAAAAAGTAACATTATTTTTTATCTTTAGTGATTGAGCTTGTTCTTCTAATGTTTTTCTTTCATTTCCATCTCCAATAATCCATAGCAGCGTTTTCTTTTTTTGATTATCTGAGAATAATGAATAAGCAGTGAGAAGATCACTAACACCTTTTTTTTCTACTAACCGGCCTACAAATAATAAAACCAAGGTGTTTTGAGCTATGTTTGATCGAAGAAACTCAGGGTTTCCTGAGCTAAACTTTTTAAAGTCAATGCCCATAGGGATGATATTGGGAAGAGGTATCTTATTGCCAAAGGCTTTGGCAGTGGCATTTGTATTGCTGGTCCAAACTTTACAGTTTTGGATAGTCCATCGTTTGATTTTTTCTAGAATAGAGTTTTTAAGTGAAAATGCATCACCACCATGTGCTGTTGTTATTACAGGAATGTTGAAAGCTTTTCCTAAAATAACAGCGACAAACCCTTGTGGAAAAATCCAGTGAGCATGGATGATTGCAGGATTTATTTGTCGTATAAGTCGCCAGGTAGAAAAAAATAGGGCAATTATAAAAAAAGGCGCTTGTAAATATAACCATTTGTTATTCTTTAAGTTAGGCAGAATTCCAGATCCATAAGCCAGTTTTTGTAAGCGTCTTGGGAAGAAATATTGAAAGTTGTGTTTTGTTATGAAGGGGTCGTGAAATGTAGAGTCGATATTTATATGGTCAGGCGATAGAATGTGAATTTCATGTTTTTTAGTGGAAATATTATTCGCTAAATGCTGTAAAAAGATGGAGGCACTATCAGTTTTAAATCGAGGGTAACTTGAAGTTAGCCATAATATTTTTAACTGGCCTAACGTACTTTCGGTTTTTTCTTGCATAATATCAGGCTAATAAGGATTGCTTTTCAGCAATAAAAACCATTTGATGACAATGGATTGGATCAATCTTTTTAGGGATAGGTTGTAATAAATTTGGAAATAGGTATAAGCCAAATCCATGCCCCGTGACTTTACTGAAACCAATGAGATTTAAATATATTTTTAAAACTAAATAGTTAAAAACAATCAGGTGTCTATGAACTGGGTTATCTGATTCAGCATCTGATATTATTTGCTGTGAACTGACTTTAAATAACTCTTCCTTTTTCAAAAGTACATTGGAATCTGGATGAGGTCCACTTGAAGGCATTTTACCTGCTAAGATAAGTGCAGCAGTAAAAAATGTACTTATGTTGGGTGTTAATATAATGAGCTTTCCACCAGGTTTTAAGCATCTATGGCTTTCTTTTAAAAATAAGCAGCCATTTAATAAATGTTCTAAAACAGATAGTGCAAAAATACAGGTAAATTTATTATCTATATATGGAAGGTTTTGGTTCAAATTTCCTTGAATAATATTGATTTCTTTTTTTTGTGCAGATAATACGCAGTCTTGGTTCCATTCAATCCCGTAATATTGCTTCTTGGTGAGTGCTATTTTATTAGATAGATTGTTAAACCAGCCGCCTGTGTTAGCACCACAGTCTAGGCATTCACCTCCATCTTGAAGTGATTTAATAATTTCATCTGATGCTAAACTATATGCTTCTCGCATTGTTCTTTGGTATAACGTTTTGAAATAATTTTCAATCATTGGGTGTTTTCGTTTGTATGAAAAAATATGCTTTACAAAAGATTGATGTAAACAAAAAACTGTTTTTGGTTTTCTCGGGTATTAAAGACTATGGTCATCAGTTTGTTTATAGTGCAATGATGAAATTTGTTCTGAAACAATGCCCATTAAAAAAGTGATGATAGAGGTGCTTAATAATAAAGCACTCATGTTTGTAAAACGATGTTCAATTGTATAAGTGTATCCATATAAGCCCAACCCAGAAAAGAATAAGCCTGAACTGATGGGTAAAAATAAACGCATAGGAGAAAAGAGAGCACCTATTTTTAGAATAATAATAAAAAAACGTGTGCCATCTTTAAGTATTCTTATATGACTGGTTCCTTCGCGCTTTCCTGCATGAATGGGAACATAAGCAACTGGAAAACCGGAGCGAAAGAAAGCCATGGTGCTGGTTGTTGGGTATGAAAATCCATTAGGTAATAAATAAAGGAATTTACGAAATTTATCTGCTCTTGCTGCTCTAAATCCTGAGGTTAAATCTTCAATTTTATGACCAGTCATCAGACTAGCAAACCAGTTGAAAAACCCATTGCCTATTTTGCGAACAAAAGAAGCTTGTGTGTCATTGTGTCTGGCACCGACAACCATGTCATAACCTTCCTCTAATTTATTTAATAGTAACGGAATACCCTCCGGTTTGTGCTGGCCATC
>DAOVVZ010000168.1:0-4680 GCA_030636915.1 Methylomarinum sp.
ACAAAACACGCCATTAATAAAGGTAAAGCAAAGGGGATATCATGATGGTCCCTCATATCCATGTGTAAAACAGAAGAAAAAATACTTAGCATAAAATCTATCATTTTAATGTCCTCGTTTTTATAAAATATGTACTCACTTTTACCTGAGTTGGAAAAGGTAATAGTGAGTGCCAAAGATATATTAGAGGATGATAAATTAGATAACAGTGATAAAGTCACATAAAACCAATTATTTTTGTTGGTTATTTATATGCTTACTGTTGTGCAAAATATGCCAATGAATTAACCGTACCAGCATTTGGATAAAAGTATTTTAGAATAACCCTGTGATTATACCGTCATCGGTAATATCAATACGTTCAGCAGCGGGTACTTTAGGTAATCCTGGCATAGTCATCATATTGCCTGCGATAGCAACGATAAAGCCCGCACCATTAGCCAATTTTACTTCACTAATTTCAACCGTATGTCCTGAAGGTGCACCTTTAGCTGTTGGGTCGGTAGAAAAAGACATTTGTGTCTTTGCTATACAGATTGGGAATTTACCGTACTGTTCTTGCAAGGCCTTAATTTCACCATGTACTTTAGGGCTGGCTGTTATGCCGGCTGCACCGTAAAGTTTAGTTGCAATGGTTTCAATTTTTTCCCAAAGTGGTAAGTCTTCATCGTAAACGTAAGTAAATTCAGGCTCACGGTTATCAACGATATTAAGCACTTCTTGGGCAAGCTCTTCAGCACCTGCGCCGCCTTCTGCCCAATGCTTGGAAACAACACACAAGGCACCTAATGCCTCACATTTTTCTTTTAATAAAGCAATTTCTGCATCGCTATCAAAAGTAAAGTGATTGATACAGATGACACAAGGTAAGCCATAGTTATTATTAATATTGTGTAGATGACGTTCTAAGTTTACAAAACCAGCGTCTAATGCTGCTAGGTTTTCCTTGTTTAGGTCGTCTTTAGCTACGCCACCGTGGAATTTTAAGGCTCTGACAGTTGCCACTAATACGACAGCCGATGGTTTTAAGTCAGACATACGACATTTGATGTCGATGAATTTCTCCGCACCTAAGTCCGCACCAAACCCGGCTTCTGTAATGGCATAGTCAGCCAGTTTTAATGCTGTTTTTGTTGCCGTGACTGTATTGCAACCATGCGCGATGTTAGCAAATGGCCCGCCATGAATAATGGCGATATTATTTTCCAGTGTTTGTACTAGATTAGGCTTAATCGCATCTTTTAATAATGCTGCCATAGAGCCATGGGCTTTTAAGTCTCTGGCATAGACAGGCGTTACGCGGTCTGACTTGTAAGCCACCACAATACGAGCTAGACGTTCTTTTAAATCTGCGCGGCTGGTGGCTAGACATAAAATAGCCATAATTTCAGAGGCAACCACAATATCGTAACCGTCTTCACGTAGATAGCCGTTTGCTGGGCCGCCTTGTCCTACTGTGATCTTTCGTAATGCGCGGTCATTCATATCAACCACGCGTTTCCATTGCACGCGTCTTGGATCAATGCCTAGTGAGTTACCGTGATTGATGTGGTTATCAATCATTGCTGAAAGCAAGTTATGAGCGACACCTATGGCATGGAAGTCACCTGTAAAATGTAAGTTAATATCTTCCATAGGCACGACTTGTGAATAACCGCCGCCTGCAGCACCACCTTTCATGCCAAAACAAGGGCCTAATGAAGGCTCGCGTAGACACATAATAGTTTTTTTGCCTAAACGATTCATGGCATCGCCTAAACCAACAGTAGTTGTGGTTTTTCCCTCACCTGCTGGGGTTGGGCTAATGGCGGTGACTAGAATGAGTTTGCCGTCTTTTTGTTCGGTTAAGCTGTTAATGTATTCCAGTGATACTTTGGCTTTGTAATGACCATAAGGATCTAAGTGTTCTGCTGGAATGCCGAATTTTTCTTCAGCTAAACTGATAATAGGTTTCATTTCCGCTTTTTGGGCGATTTCGATATCAGACATGAAAGTCTCCTATGTAATTGTATGAATTCTTTAAATGCAAAAAGCCTGCTTCATTAATGAAGCAGGCTTTTTGTGCTTTCGTAGCCTTGATGTAGCCGTTCGGAATCAAGGGGTTAAGCTAAACCTTGATTTCACTTTGTTACATCAAGGCTACGGTGTAATAATTAAGTTTTACTCGTCACTATAAACAGGGAAGCGAGAGCAAAGTAAGCTGACTTTATCACGAACAGCAGAGATGACGTTGTCATCATCCATGTTTTCCATTACGTCACACATTAAGTTAGCAATTTCTGATACCTGTGCTTCTTTAAAACCACGAGAAGTTGGTGCTGGTGTTCCTACACGAATACCACTGGTAACAAACGGTGATTCTGGGTCATTAGGTACAGCATTCTTATTGACAGTAATATTTGCTTTGCTTAATGCAGCGTCAGCCGCTTTACCTGTAATACCTTTAGGGATTAATGAAACCAGCATCAGGTGGTTATCTGTACCACCGGAAACAACATCGAATCCACGGTTAATAAAAACGTCAGCCATGGCTTTTGCATTGTTAATAACCTGACGTTGGTATTTGGCAAAATCCGGCTGCATGGCTTCTTTAAAGGCAACGGCTTTTGCAGCAATAACGTGCATTAGCGGACCGCCCTGAATACCAGGGAAAATATTAGAGTTAAATTTTTTCTCTAATTCAGGGTTGCTTTTACAAATGATAAAACCGCCTCTGGGGCCGCGTAATGATTTGTGTGTAGTACTGGTAACTACATCAGCAAAAGGCACTGGGTTAGGGTATAAACCCGCTGCAACTAAACCGGCAACATGCGCCATATCTACAAAAAGATAGGCTCCAACCAGGTCGGCAATTTTTCTAAAGCGTTCCCAATCCCATATTCTGGAATAAGCAGAAAAACCTGCAACAATCATTTTAGGTTTGTGCTCAAGCGTTAAGGCTTCAACTTGATCGTAATCAATTTCACCTGTTTCTGGGTGTAAGCCATATTGGATTGAATTGTAGATTTTTCCAGAAAAGTTTGGTCTTGCACCATGAGTTAAATGTCCGCCATCAGCAAGACTTAATCCAAGAATGGTGTCGCCAGGCTGAACTAAAGCCATGTATACAGCCATGTTAGCTTGTGAGCCAGAATGCGGTTGAACGTTGGCATAATCGGCATCATATAGCTCTTTAAGGCGATCTATCGCTAGTTGCTCAACTTTATCAACAAATTCACAGCCGCCATAGTAGCGTTTTGTTGGATAACCTTCTGCGTATTTGTTGGTTAAGCAAGAGCCTTGAGCTTCCATAACACGTGGGCTGGTATAGTTTTCTGATGCAATCAGCTCAATATGGTCTTCCTGGCGCTGACGTTCCTCTTCCATTGCTTGAAAAAGATCATCATCAAAACCGGCAATAGTCATGGAATTTTTAAACATGGTGTCTCCTGGGTTAATTTATTCTGGTTGGATTAGTAATATTTGTAAATCAGCAACGTTAGTGCCGGTTGCCCCTGTCATTACTAAATCCTGTGATTCTTTTAAAGCTGGATATGAGTCGTTATTTTTTAAACAATTTTCTGGGTCAATTTTACTCTGTCTCATTCTATCCAGTGTGTTTGTGTCTACAAGTCCGCCGGCAGCATCTGTTGGGCCATCACGACCATCTGTTCCACCACTTAGAAATGTCCAGTTTGCTTTTAGCTGGTGTTTTTCAGCTGCTATAGCAAAAGCCAGTGCCATTTCCTGGTTGCGACCGCCTGATCCTGTACCTGTTAAACTGACCGTTGTTTCACCACCTGCCAGTATAGCTGTTGCATGATTTAAGCTATTTTCTACTTGTTTTGCATATAAAGCCAGTTGCTCTGCAATATCTCTTGCTTCGCCGCAGATAGACTGGCTGAATATATCTGTTTCGTAGCCGAGGTTTTTGGCGGATTTAATAATACTTTTAAGGCTAATATTGTTACTGCCTATAAGTGTGGCTGAAGATTTGTTAAAAAAAGGTGCGTTGGGCTTAGGTGTTTCTTTAACTTCACCTTGCTCGCCTTTTTTAAGTAAATCTTTAACGGATAAAGGTATTTTACCCCAAATCGCTTTGTTTTTAAGTATGCTTATTGCTTCTTTAAAAGTGGTGCTATCCGGTACTGTAGGGCCGCTGGCAATGGTGCTTAAATCATCACCTATCACATCAGACAAAATTAAGCTGTGTAAATCAGCAGGTGCTGCAAGTTTGGCTAAGTAACCGCCTTTTATCTGTGACAGGTGTTTTCTTACACAGTTTATTTGGTTAATGTTTGCCCCGCTTGCTAATAGCAAGTCGGTGGTCGTTTGCTTGTCTTTAAGTGATATGACGGCCGCAGGGTAGGGCAGTAAGGCTGAGCCACCGCCCGAAATAAGTATCAATACTAATTCATCTGCGTGTGTGTTTTTTAACTGTTCAACAATGCGCTTAGCAGCTTGCTGACCAGCTGAGTCAGGGACAGGATGGCCAGCGCCTAGTATCTCAATGTTTTTTAAATCAGCGACATTGTCATAGTTGGTTATGGCAATAATATTGCCTGCTACACGATGAGCAGGAATAACCTCTTTTGCTGCCTGAGCCATGCGGCAGGCGGCTTTTCCAATGGCAATAACGTGGATTTTTGACCATCTGCCTTGGCGTTTTTTAGTGTTATCGTTTAAATCTAAAGCGATTTC
>DAOVVZ010000153.1:0-4883 GCA_030636915.1 Methylomarinum sp.
AATTAAGAATTGTTGTTTCATCGGGTATCGCATCATCACCTAATTCAAGTCCTGCAAATCGACGCATGGATTCAATATCGTAAAGTGACTCTTCAGCCGCAGGATCAGATAATCCGTACCATTGCTGTAAAAAATAAATGCGTAACATCACCTCTAGCGGCATAGGTCTTCGACCTTTCCCCGCTTTTGGGTAGTACGGTTCAATTAAATTTAACAACCGTGCCCAAGGAACCACTTGCTCCATTTCATTTAGAAATTTTTCTCGCTTTGTTTGTTTCTTTTTATGTTCATAAGTCAGGGAAGCAAAGCTAAGTTGTTTCATTTCTGTAGTTCCGGTTCTGTCTATTGCGATGGTGTTATTATCTCATTTATGTAAGACTTAATCAGAGCTTCCTTAAAAACCTAATGTTCATGCTTTAACATTAAATGATAAAGTTATTAAAAAACATACGTAGTAATACCTAAGCATTTATACCTAGGTAGTTAAGCTTATTTTAAGAAACATATTGTTTTAGTACACTTTAGTTTAAATTTTAATTTGAGGTTAATACCATGACTACTAATAAGAAACCTGATTTAAAATCACTCGCGTTAGACAGCACTATGTCTGGAGAAGATTGTTATGAAGTGATCGCAAAATGTGCCTATTACAAGGCTGAAAAAAGAGGTTTTGAGCCTGGTTACGAGGTATCTGACTGGTATGAAGCTGAGCAGGAAATTAACGAGTCAATGTCTTTAGAACAAGCAGCATAAGCAATACAAAGCATAACTTACTATGCTTTAACAGTTATCTTAATTTTAATTTGAATACAACTTCCAACTAACTTTTAATCAAATAGGCGGCAGTGATATGAAACGAAATCAGTCCATCAATTTATCTAGCAGCAACATTGAAATTCATAAAAAAAGAATTGCTTACCATGAATCTGGACATGCTGTGGCTATCCTTATGAGCAACAAACTAAAGCAGCTTCCCCCTGTTCCCTTTCAAATCACCTTTAAAAACATCTCCCAAAACGCAAGCCCTGAATCTTCGCATGGATATATAGTGGATGAAGACTACAGTGCTATCGTTAATGGAGGCAGACATATAAAAACCATACCGAAATCAGCAGATTGTTTAAGCTGTCATATAGGTCTTTACATAGAACGTAACTCAGAAAAAAATATTAAAGATTTTTTTACAGCTTTTGAAACTGATGTTATTAATCTTCTTATTGGCCCTATAGTAGAAGCAAAACACGTTGCCATGTGTGATGGAGAGGTTTTTAACCAAAATTTAATCAATCTGGATGCTTTGCACAACTATGGTGGCTCATCCGACTTGACATCAATCAATCAGTATTTAGCATGTTTCTCTAAGTGCAAAGATCAGCAAAACCAACTTATTTCTAAATTACTTACACAGTCCTTTGATTTTATAAATAACACTTCAAATTGGAAAAAAATAATTCAACTGGCTGATTATATTTATGAAGAAGACATAAAAACCATTGACTCCAAGCAAGTCAATTTGTTGTTAAATAGTTAAAGTGCTCGTTTATCCCCCTTACTCTGGCATTTAACCCTTTTTTATATTGGTACTTTGTTTAAAAAACAAGTTTTTGGAGTATACAAAATGACGACTAAAAGAAAAAACTTTTCATCTGAAACAAAAAAATACAACCATAATTATTCAGATAACTTCCCTAAAATAAAAAGTGCTAATGGTGTTAATTACAAAACCCATAAAAGAGGTTTAACAGCAGTATATGACATTGAGGATTGGCTTGATTTAGAAAGAGAAGTACCCCATTAGAGAATAATTTTATGGCAATAACCATAATGCCTAATCCATTTACTTAAGTCCTTATAAATTAATTGAAAAATCATTGAAGAATTATTATGAGCATTAAAGAAAAAGAGTCCCTAAAAAGCGGTGAAATTATGTCTCGCCCATCATCAGGTAGTTTATTTCCATTTAATGAATTTGATGATTTTTTTGATGAATTTCTCACACACAGATGGCCTCACTTGTCAGGTTGGAATTTCCCTACAGGGTTAGCTACAGGGTTAGATAGAGGCTTTCCAAAAGTGGATATCCTTGATTGCGATAATAGAGTAGAAGTTCAGGCAGCATTGCCGGGCATCGACAAGAAAGATATAAATATTTCAATTGACAATCAATTACTTACAATATCCACTTCCACAAAAAAAGAAGAAGAGGAAAAAAAAGAAGGCGGCCAATATTTCCGTCGCGAGATAACGCGAGGAGAATTTCAGCGCACACTTCCATTACCGGGCAGTGTTGATAATGAGAATGTAAAAGCAACATTTAAAGACGGAATATTAAAAGTGATTATCCCAAAAACTGAAAAAAGCAAACGGAAAAGTATCGAAATCAAATAGCCCTGGTAAGTAGAGTAAATTAACTGCCTAGTAAGGAGTCTCTGATCAAGCCATGAACTCGTACCTTATGCTCATAACACCCAGCTTCTGCGTTAAAAACCTTCGCAATAGCCTGCTATTACGTGCGATTTTTGCCTTAAATCTGAATATTATGAGCATAATCTACTTCGTCCAGACTTAATCAGAGGCTCCTTAATAAATGCATAAAAAGAGATGTTCCAACCATCTCGGGATGTTAGTGCCGTGATGGTATTTTTACCAAGCGTCGTCATCAATTTTAGGAATTGTTTAAATGTAAATTAATCGAATTGTTCTTCATCGATGCAAACCAAGGAGATAAACCATGAACAACCGTAATGTTATTGCTTTGGGCATCGTGTTGGCTTTTGTGTTCGGAATACAATTTTATTTGATACTGCAATTGAATGACAAACTTAATCTTCTAAACCAGAAAGATAGCCAAGTCGCCAGACCGCAAGAGAAAACATTACCACGGCATAAACAAATCAATCCCCTACCTGATTTGGATGATAATTTTATTGATGATAAATCATGGCATCCCTATAAAGAAATGCAGCGCATGCAAAAAGAAATGGGCAGAGTTTTCGGAGATTCATTTTCGCGCTTTCATATGCAAACGCCTTTTGACAGCTTCAGTAAAGCACCTGATGTTAATCTCCAGGAGAAATCAGATCGTTATATTGTTACGGTCAATGCACCTGGCGCAGATGAGTCCTCCCTGAAGGTAAAGTTGGAAGACCAGCAATTACATATTTCCATCAAAACAGAACATGCTGAAGATAAAACCGATGAAAATAATGGCCAATACCGATATCGTGAACGTTTTATGGGAGAATTTCAGAGGATATTAACATTACCAGGCCCTGCAAATGCTGCAAAAATGCAAACCGATTACCTCAACGGCGTGCTGACCATTACCATTCCAAAGAAATAATACCCATTTTATATTTAATTCGCCTCAACCTAACCTTCTCTCTGGTGAAGAGATAAAGTGAGACCTTATTAAGGTTAGTTTAACTTACGCTATTTAATTTACTCTAGCTAGCAGATCTGCCCTAATTAATGAAAGGACTTGAGAAGGCGTATTTAATGAACTTAAAGCTACAAGACTATAAACACTTTTTAGCCATACTAGTCATTGGGCTCATATTAACATTTATCTATTATCAGATTGAGAATAGCCATCGCCACCAGCTTGAGACTGAAAAATTTAATCAACTTGTAAATGATCGCTTTATTGAGATTGAAAACAAATTAGAATATTCTTTTTCGGCATTAAAATCACTCAATGCTTTTTTTAAATCAAGGATATTTGTTAATCGGGATGAGTTCAAAGAATTCTCTGGCATCCTATTACAGGAACGCCCTGAAATTCAAGCGCTAGAGTGGATCCCTATTGTGCCGTTAGATGAACGTGAAAGCTACGAGGAACGTGCAATTAATGATGGGTTCACTAACTTTAGTATCCTTGAATACGATGAAAACAATCAACTTATTTCAGCAAAGGTTCGAGCTGAATATTTCCCTGTGTACTATATTGAACCATTAGAAGGTAACAAAATAGCATTAGGATATGATTTAGGATCCAATGATGTCTGGTTTAACTCATTGAAACAAGCAACAGGCCAAAATGTCATTATCGTAACGCCACCCGTTACGCTAGAACCAGAAAAAGAGAATCAACAAGCTATATTTGCCTTTTATCCTTTCTACAGAAAGCCAATTACTGTACACAATAATCAACAACAGACGCCTGTCATTTATGGGTATGCCATGATGGTATTGAGAATGGATGATTTTTATCAGTATTTTATCTCCCCCTCATTTCATGATCCGAGTATAAAAATTGCTATCAAAGATAAACTATCTGACCAATGGCTAGCGAGTGAGCAAGAAGTAAAGAATGGGGACAGAAATTATCATTTCCAAGAATCACTGTTCAATGTTGGCGGCAGGCAGTGGCAATTATCTGCATCTGCTCCTTATAACTTTCACGAAAAACCCAGCAATATAGGTATAAACCTCACTCTGGTACTGGGCATCTTCAGCAGTCTGATATTAGCGGTATATATACATACGTTGAAACAAAAGAATCTTTTCACTGATAAGCAAGTCAAGATACATTCAAAGCAACTTGTAGAAAGTAAGGCCTGTTATAAAGCTGTTCTTGATACAGCAGTTGATGGCATCATTAGTATCAATGATTCAGGAATTATCAGTCATTTTAACCATGGTGCAGAAAATATTTTTGGTTACTGTGCAGAAGAAGTCATTGGCCAGAATGTTTCTATGCTAATGGTCGAAGAACTCGCTCTTAATCATGATAAGTATATTGCAAATTATTTAAACACAGGGATTAAGACGGCCGTTGGCAGCAGTCGTGAAGTCTTGAGTCGACATAAAGATGGAAGGTTAATTCCAATTCATCTCACACTCTCTGATACAGGCTTAGAAGGTGAACTGCGTTTTACAGG
>DAOVVZ010000036.1:0-7966 GCA_030636915.1 Methylomarinum sp.
ATGATGCAGCAATATTTGCGCGTCAAATCACAACACCCCGATACACTGGTGTTTTACCGTATGGGGGATTTTTACGAGTTATTTTTTGATGATGCTAGGAAAGCATCTGAAATTCTGGATATTACCCTTACCAGCCGTGGCCAATCTGCTGGTCAACCAATCCCGATGGCGGGATTTCCGCATCATTCCGCAGAAAATTATGTCGCTAGATTAATTAAGCGAGGGGAATCGGTGGTTTTTTGTGAGCAAATTGGAGACCCTGCCACCAGCAAAGGGCCTGTTGAACGCAAAGTGGTTCGGACCATTACACCCGGCACAGTGACTGATGAAGCTTTACTGGAAGACCGTAAAGATAATTTTTTAGTGGCTATTAGCCTGTTATCTAACACTTATGGCATTGCGTGTTTGGATTTAAGTAGCGGGCATTTTGTGCTGCAAGAAGTTAAATCTGAAGAACAGTTATTAAGTGAGATTGAACGACTCAACCCAGCTGAATTATTATTTAGTGAAGACTTTGCCTTACCTGTCTCGTTAAAAGAACGCAGTGGTTTATGTAAACGCCCACCTTGGCATTTTGAGCTAGAAAGCTCCACTCAACTTATTTTAAAGCAATTTGATATTCACGATTTAACTGGCTTTGGCTGCGAACATTTAACCGTGGCAATTTGCGCAGCCGGTTGCTTATTGCAATATGTTAAAGACACCCAACAAAGTGCCCTACCCCATATCCAAGGAATTTCTATTGAACATTCTGATGATAGCATTTCCCTGGACGCCTCTAGTCGTAGAAACCTGGAATTAGACACCCACCCTAGCGGACAATTGCAATACACTCTATTTGGTGTATTAGATAAAACTTCGACAGCGATGGGAAGTCGTTGTTTACGTCGCTGGTTAAATCGCCCTTTACGCTCGCAAATTGTTTTAAATGGACGTTATGACTGTATTAACAGTTTTCTTAAAGATCAGATTTATGATGAAATCCAAGGCAATTTACGCCAAGTAGGCGATATTGAACGTATTAGCTCACGTATTGCCTTAAAGTCTGCTCGCCCTCGTGATTTGATTGTCTTGCGTAATACCTTGGGCGTGCTACCACTATTACAACAACAATTAGCAAACACCAATAATCCTCATATTGAAACGCTTAAACAACAAATTGCCGAGCAACCCGAGCTATTAGCATTATTACAACGGGCAATTATTGATAACCCACCCGTATTAATACGGGATGGCGGCGTTATTGCGGAGGGCTACAATCAAGAACTCGATGATTTACGTAATTTAAGCCAAAATGCTGATCAATTTTTGATTGATATGGAGAACCGTGAAAAGGAAGCAACAGGGATTAATAACTTAAAAGTAAACTACAATCGAGTTCACGGTTATTACATCGAGGTTTCTCGTTTACACTCAGATAAAGTGCCTGATTACTACACACGTAAACAGACCTTAAAAAGTGTCGAACGCTACATCACATCTGAACTGAAAGAATTTGAAGACAAGGTATTAAGCGCACGGGAAAAATTTCTGGCTTTTGAAAAAGCCTTATACGATGAATTACTTACCCTTATTGCAGCATCCTTATCAAACCTACAGCGCTGTGCATCAGCATTGGCTGAATTGGATGTATTGGTAAATTTTGCAGAACGAGCAAATACACTTAATTTATCCCGCCCAATTTTAAGCGAAAAAGCCGGTATTGAAATTGAGGATGGCAGACACCTTATTGTTGAACAAGTATCAGACATTCCTTTTGTCGCAAATGATGTCATCTTTAATAATCAACGAAAAATGCTGATTATTACAGGGCCAAATATGGGTGGTAAATCAACCTATATGCGGCAAACTGCACTGATTGTATTAATGATGCATGTTGGTTGTTTTGTACCGGCAAAAACTGTCACTTGTGGCCCTATTGATAAAATATTCACCCGTATTGGTGCTTCAGATGATTTAGCCAGCGGACGCTCAACCTTTATGGTTGAAATGTCTGAAACCGCAAACATTTTGCACAATGCCACCGCTAACAGTCTGATCTTAATGGATGAAATTGGACGAGGAACCAGTACTTTTGACGGGCTTTCATTAGCTTGGGCATGTGCCGTTCATCTTGCAAAACAGACCAAGGCCTATACCTTGTTTGCCACGCATTACTTTGAGTTAACTGCATTACCTGATGAGTATAAAAACATTCATAATGTACATCTGGATGCTATGGAACATGGCGATAAGATTGTTTTCTTACACTCGGTAAAAGATGGGCCGGCCAGCCAAAGTTATGGTTTACAAGTCGCCTCGTTGGCCGGAGTTCCTAGCACTGTCATTGATAATGCAAAAAACAAGTTACAGCAGCTGGAAGATAACGCTTATATTGATCAGCAACATGAATCTGGAACCAATCAATTGGATTTATTTTCAGCAAAAGAATGTCACCCTGCGGTGGGCTTTATTGAGGAATTAAAGCCTGATGAGTTAAGCCCTAGACAGGCACTGGATATGCTATATAGGCTTAAAGAGTTTGTTTAATCACTGAACGTCTGTAATGTAGGATGGGCAAAGGTCTCTAACGTGCCCATCTCTCTTATAATGATGGGCATGCTATCGCTTTGCCCATCCTACATTTTATCCGCTCCCATCACTCTCCGGCGAACATAAGCAATAGTGATAATGTTATTCGCTTGCCAATGCCTTAAGCAGTTGTTTTGCTGGCACATAACCAGGAAAAATATTGCCTTTTTCAGTTACTATCATCGGCGTGCCCCTTGCTTCAAACTCAACACCTAACTGCATGTGCTCATCCACTGGGTTATCACAGTTTTTAGCTGCAGGTGTCGCTCCATTCTTTGCCGCTGTTAAAGCTGCATTGCGATCATCCGAACACCATACAGATACTGCTTTATTGTATGAATCTGAACCTTTGCCCGCTCTTGGGTAAAACAAGTACTGAATGGTAATCCCTTCAGCCATATATTGATCTAATTCTGAGTGAAGCTTTCGACAGTAGCCGCAATCAATATCGGTAAACACAGAGACTTTATATTTACTGTCTTTAGGCTTAAAGATAATCATTTTATCTTCTCCTAAATTTTCAATAGCATTTTTTCTAGTGTCTGCTAATTTTAATTCTGTTAAGTCCTTTCTGGCCGCAATATCTATCAGATGCCCCTGTAACAAATATTTTCCATCGTCCGAAACATATAAAATATTGCTACCTACAGCGACTTCATACAAACCTTTAGCTTCCGCTGGTTTTAATGAATCAATCTTCAGTGTGGGCATAGACTTACTAAATGACTGCCTAATTGCCACTTCATCAGCATGGACAACCGATGAGCCTATAATTGTCATTGCAGCTAGAGATATTACAGTGTTTTTTAATCGTTTCATATTCAATTGATAGCAGTTAAAAGTCCTTAGTGGACTGTAATAAGTAGAGTTTGTTCCATCTTATAAAGAAAGATAGTGTTCCGCACAAAATAATTTGGATTCCGTGGTATGGACAAGGCGCTTTCTTGTCCATCTTTTCAAATGATGGGCAGGAGAGGAAGCTTTGCCCATCCTACATAACTATTCAAATAATCGACCAATATCAAGAAAAATAGCAAAAACCATTAAAGACATCAAAACCAGTATGCCTGCCTGCTGAAAAATAATTTGTATTTTCTCAGAGACTGGACTGCCTTTAATTGCTTCAATAGCGAAGAACATTAGATGCCCACCATCTAGTACTGGTATAGGTAATAAATTTAATACACCCAAACTAACACTAACCAATGCTAAAAACTTAAGAAAAGGAACCAAGCCCATTTCAGCAGATTGCCCTGCATATTGCGCAATACTAATAGGACCACTTAGATTTTCAGGTGATGCTTTACCTATTATCATTCTGCCCATCATTTTTAGTGTACTGGTTGAATAGAACCACGTACGTTCAAACGCTGCTACCAAAGCATCAGCTGGAGACAATGAATACTCCACGCGTAACGAATCAATTAACGCCTTAGGAATTTCAACACCTGCACCAATCCGGCCAAAATCTTTTTCTTCAGTTACGATTCTCTCAGGCACAATAGCCATAGGTAAGTGTACGCCATCTCTTTCAACCATCAGCTGGATAGAGACTTCAGGTCTAGCCTTTACATACTCAACCCATTGCATCCAATCATTAATAGCCACATCATCAGCAGTAACAATTAAATCACCTAACTGTAATCCAGCTAATTTTGCAGGTGAATTATCAATCACCTTTCCTATAATGGCTTTTAACTTAGGCGACCAAGGTTTTAAACCTAATTTTTCATACAGTTGCTCAGGATTTTTTGCATCATCACCTGTGAACGCAAGAAAATGAATCAGCTCTATCTCATCATCATTTTTAACCGTAACTTTAATTTCTTTCTCACCTTGCATAGCGTTTGAAAACAACAAATTCATTGCTTCTGACCATGTAGGTGTCTGCTTATCATTAACAGAAAGTATTTCTTCACCTTCTGAAAATCCAGCTTCCGCAGCCAATGTTCCAGATTCAATGGCACCAACTATGGGTCTCATACCCGTTTCACCAATCATGAAAACTGCCCAAAAAAGAACAATCGCTAACAAAAGGTTAAATATGGGGCCTGCAGCAACAATAGCTGATCTTGCAAATAAAGATTGGCGATTAAAAGCATAAGGTAAGTCCGCTTTATCGACCTCACCTTCTCTTTCATCGACCATTTTGACATAACCGCCTAAGGGAATTGCCGACAATACATACTCGGTTGAATCTGAAGTCTTTTGATACGACCAAATCACCTTACCGAAACCTATAGAAAAACGAAGGACTTTAACCCCCGATTTTCTGGCCACCCAAAAATGGCCAAACTCATGAATCGCTACTAATATGCCTATGGCAACAATAAAATGAAAAATCGTATATAAAGCATCCATTAGTGAGTCATACTTGCTATTACTTTATGGGCTATCGCTCTTGCGTCATTATCCGCTTGCAAAATGACCTCTAGAGTATCCGCTGTATTAGCAGAAAACTCAGCCATTGCTTTTTCAATGATCACTGGAATATCTGTAAATTTAACGCGTTCATTTAAGAACTCATCTACAGCGATTTCATTAGCTGCATTAAGCACTGTTGGCATAATACCACCCGCTTTAATCGCTTCATAAGCCAATCTTAAACAGGGGAACCGCTCCAAACTAGGCTCTTCAAAATCCATTTGTCTTACATCAAAAATATTAAGTGGCTCAACACCTGAATCAAAGCGCTCAGGCCATGCCATCGCATGTGCAATAGGAATTCTCATATCAGGATTTCCCATTTGTGCTAAAACCGAGCCATCAACATAATCAACCATAGAGTGAATAATGCTTTGTTTATGAATAACAACTTGGATATCATCAGGCGACATATTGAATAATAAACAGGCTTCAATAAGCTCTAAACCCTTATTCATCATAGTGGCAGAATCTACTGAAATCTTACGACCCATATCCCATTTAGGATGTGCGACAGCTTCAGCAACAGTGACATCATGCAATTCTTCAACTGGCGTTTCTCTAAAAGGCCCACCTGAAGCAGTTAATAAAATACGACGAGCTTGCTTAGCATCATCTCCCGCAGTATATCCCGCTGGCATACATTGAAAAATCGCATTATGCTCACTATCGATAGGTAATAATTTTGCCCCCGAATCGCGCACCGCCTGCATAAAAATATCACCAGACATCACTAATGCTTCTTTATTAGCAAGTAATACATCTTTCCCTGCTTTTGCAGCTGCTAAACTGGGTAACAACCCAGCAGCACCAACAATAGCAGCCATGACTGAATCAACATTATCCAAAGTTGATACGAACTCTAATGCCTTAGCACCGGACATGACATTAATATCTGCAACGTCAGAGTTTTTTATCTTAGCTTTAAATAATTCTGCTTTTTCTTCATTTACTACCACCACATACTCTGGGTGATGAGCAATACATTGCTCATATAATGCATCAATATTAGTATTTGCTGTTAATGCAATCACTTTATATTGATCAGAATGCCTGGCAACCACATCTAAGGTACTGACACCAATGGAGCCTGTCGCCCCCAGAATACAAATTCCCTTCATGCAAAAACACTCCGTCCAATCAAAATAACGCCTGCATAATAAAACGGTGCAGCAGCAATAACACTATCAATACGATCTAAAACGCCACCATGACCAGGCAGTATAGAGCCACTGTCTTTTACGCCACTTTTACGTTTCATCAAACTAAAAAATAAGTCACCATAAATTGAAACCAATACCGTCAAAATAGATAACATACCAAAATCTGTAGCTATCATCATTGGATAGCCGTAATACAATGCTAAAACAACCGCACAAAGCATTGCCGAAATAATTGCACCATACATACCTTGTACTGTTTTTCCTGGGCTAATTGCAGGTGCTAATTTGTCTTTACCGAATTTCTTACCAGTGAAATAAGCCGCTATATCAGCAATCCAAATTAATGCCAGAAAATACATAACAGCATCAGCACCGTAATAAGCGCGTAATTTTGTTAAGAACATCCAAGCTGAAAGCAACACAAACCATCCAATAAAAACTTTAAAACGTGTTTTTAATTCGATTGCCAATAAACCTTCCGGTACTTTCCTAATAAGTACCATCATCATCACCCAGAAAACAACAGGGCCAATAACCAGCCATTCAAGAGCACCTGAATATTCTTTAACTTCCGGCCATTCAAATACTTGTGAGGTCAGCTCTAAAAGTTGAGTCCAAAAAGTGACACCCAGCATAGGAACAATTAGCAGCAATAAAAAACCTAACTTTCCTGATACCTTATTTATTTCTACTAAATTCGTCCATTCCCAAGCAGCAATTAAAACAATCACGGCAATAAATAGATAAAAATATAAGATCGGTAATAGAAAAATAGCCGATATAGCGACTGCGGCTAAGACTAAAGCCGTTAATATTCTTTGTAATAGCATTTTTTTATTTTTTAATTATTATTTAAATTGAATGGGGAAAGAATTTTCTGATTTAGGAACATAGTGAAATACTTAAGCAGATATGCCAAATTACCTATTCAGAATTTTGAGTATATGTATAAATACATGTCTCAAAATCTTAATTAATGTGAAGCGTTAACGACTTGCTCACCGGTTTTTCCAAAACGTCTCTGCCGACTTTTAAAACTATCAATTGCTTCAGCTAACAGATGTTGATTAAAATCAGGCCACAGTGCTTCTGTAAAATAAAATTCCGTATATGCCAATTGCCATAATAGAAAATTACTAATTCGCTGTTCACCACCCGATCTTATGAACAAATCGGGCTCAGGAAGTTCAGACGTTATTATGTGTTGGCTGATTAATTCTTCAGTAATTTCTTCAGTCTCTAACGCACCAGACACAATTTTCGCCGTAATTTTTTGAACAGCCTGAGTAATATCCCAGCGCCCCCCGTAATTAGCGGCAATAACAAGATTTAAACCGGTATTATCATCAGTTTGAGCTTCAGCCTGAGCAATCTTATTTTGCAATTTTTCTGAAAAAGCAGTCTTGTCGCCAACAATATGAAGTTTAATGTTATTTTTATCAAGCTTATCAACTTGAGTCTGGAGTGTGCCCATAAACAGCTCCATTAACATATTGACTTCTTTTTTTGGTCTGCGCCAATTTTCGCTACTAAAAGCAAATAAAGATAAGACCTCAATCTTTTCTTTAACACAATGCTCAACAATTTTCTGAACGGCTTTAACACCGGCTCTATGCCCCATGATTCTGGGCATCATTTTCTTTTCTGCCCAGCGACCATTACCATCCATAATAATGGCAATATGTCTTGGGTTACCATTATTTGTCATAAACTCATCCTACTAGCGAATAAACGTTAAAGGTTGTTACATAGAAAGTAAATCGGCCTCTTTTGCCTCAAGATGCTTTTCAATTTCTTTGATAAACTTG
>DAOVVZ010000188.1:0-4487 GCA_030636915.1 Methylomarinum sp.
AGCCGATATTAATTGAATTTCTTCATCAATATAGGCAATAGACAAAGGTTTTGCGTAATCAATAGTGCCTGAAAATGGCGCGATTTGTTTTGCTAGCATTTGTAAATAAACATTTAACCCTACTCGTTGGTAGGTTTTAAAGCACACAAATGAAGCCATCTGGATGCTGCAATTTAGTACAGGGTAAGACTCGCTAGGAACGGCTTCATTTACCTGTATTAAAGTAGACGATTTAGACATATTAAAAAAATGCGAAAAAAGCGTTAATAAAAAGAATAGCCAGTAAACTTTTAACTATGGCTTCTTGAGTGGCTTGAGGTACTTCGGTAACGGACTTTTTTACATTTAAGCCGACAAAACAGGCATAAGCCGCAATGGTAATGCCACAGATAGCATTGTTGATTAAAAATAGAATCAACTGAGTGGTATTGAACGAGTCAATTAAAATATAAAAATATTTAAAATTAGAGGGGGAGTCGAGTAAGCCAGAGAAAAAGATGCCAAATAACATGGTAGAGATTGAAAAATAGACAGACAATGCTATTTGTGAAATAGCCAAACCGATTAAACGCGGGTAAGCAAGGTAAATGTAAGGATCTATCCCTAGTAATTCTAATCCTTTTATTTCATGGTTGATGCTCATATTACCCATATCAACAGCAATTGCAGACCCTGATCGAGCAATCAGTACAATTGCAGTTAACACAGGGCTTAGTTGCAGTGCAACTAATTGAGTTAAAAGGCTAATCACTTCATTTTCACTGTTAAAAGATTGTAAAAATAAAATAAGTTGTGTCGTTACGCTAACACCAATTAACAGGCTAAGAATAAAAAAAGTGGGGAATAGTGCATCAATACCACTAAAAATAACTTGGCTAATCATCGATTGTTTAATGATATTACTTTTAGGGTATTGCCTATGGTATAAAAATCCACGTTTAAAGGTAGTTAAGGTAAATTGCAATACAGCAAAGAAGGACGCAGTAGAATGGATCAGCCAACGCCCCAGCAAACCAAGAAATTGTTGAAAAAATGAAATCAGCATAAAATGTTTCTGCTATATGTATTCGTATAAGACGATATTACAGGATTATTTTAGATGTTTATGGTTTGTGTCTCGCATTTTATAGACTTGTGCCGTAGCGAAGCCATGGATTCAGCTTAAATACAGGGAATAGGCGTTTGACTGGAGAATGATAAAAAATAAGTTTGCGAACAATGGAGAGGGTCGGTTTATCTGGTTGAAACACAGAAAAATGGATAATCTGCTGTAATCAAGCAAAAGAAAGTTTAATAAGTCGCCGTTTCTATTGGCAATTTTTCGTAAAAACATACCTTAGATTAAAAGGCATGATTCAGTAAAAAGATGCAGCTGATAGAAGTTATCAGTACTTTTCGAAACTATTGATCACCCCCGTAAAGTCAAGGTTCAGGTAGAAAGTGGGTAAAAAAACCTCTATAATGATAAGGTTAAATTTCCGGCGTTGAATCCACCGCTTAATACAATATTTGTGATTTACAAACCTCTGATGAGTCCAGTATTTAAAATCAAGTATCAGTGCGTAACATCTAATGAAATATAAAACGTTAATCTTACCTCTAATGGTATTTTTTAGCATCAATACGATGCTGTATCTATCCTATAAAAATAACATTCAAACCTTTAAAAAAAGTACCAAACAGACATTTATACAAACCTCAGAAAAATATTTTAACGCCTACCAGGAGACCATTAACTCTAGCATGAGTGCTGCACAGTCTATGGTAGCTTTTTATCATGCAAGTCAATTTGTTAGTCGTGAAGAGTTCAGTTTATTTGGTCTAAAGGTTTTAGAAAATCATCCTAATATACAGTCGCTTAATTGGATAATTCCTGTTAGCCACTCGCAACGGGCAGAGTATGAGCAAGAGATGCGGGAAAAAGGTTTTAGTGATTTTAGAATTCACGTGGGATTTAATGATAATCAAATAGTCCCTGCTTCCCCAAAAGAGAGTTATTTTCCGATACATTACCTTGTACCTTTTGCGGAAAATAAGAAGGCATTAGGATTTGATGTCACAGTAAACTCTATTTCACATCAGGCTTTTACAAAAACGGTTGCTACACATAGTTTTTCCGTTAGTGCTCCACTTACTTTGGTGCAGGAAACGGGCAATCAAAAAGGTTTAGTCTTCTTTTTCCCCATTTATAAAGATCAATCCTTCGAGGGCTTTGTGCAATTAGTCTTACGAATGGAAGGTGTTTTAAAATCAGTTCATCAATGGTTAGAATCAGCAGATGAGTTGGTGTTCCGGATACTTGATGTCAGTGAGAAAGGGTCTCAACTTATTACTACAGATGGTGTAATCCCAATCAACAATAAAGGTTTTTACCATGAGAAGGTATGGAATATTGGTGGCCGACAGTGGAAGCTTGAATTTTATCCCAGCGCTAATTTTATTGGCGAGTATGAGCTAGAAAGGGAAAATTTATTGTTTAGGCTTTTATATGGGATTATTTTAAGTTTTATAATATCTTGTATTATTTACTATATTGCTAAACAAAAAAATAGGGCAGAAAAAAATGCTTCTTTATTAAAGATATCACAAGATAAGTTGATTTCTCAACAAAATGCACTTGATGAACATGCGATAGTGAGCATTGCCGATGTAAAAGGTGATATCACTTATATAAATGAGAAATTTGAAGAAATTAGTCAGTATGCGTCTGCTGAATTAATAGGGAAAAATCACCGTATTTTGAATTCAGGTTTTCACCCTAAATCCTTTTTTATTGAGATGAATCATACCCTGGCCAATGGTAAGGTTTGGCAAGGGAAAATCAAAAATAAAGCTAAAGATGGTTCATTTTACTGGGTCGAATCGACCATTATTCCTTTTCTAAATAAGCTGGGAAAGCCTGAACAATATATTTCAATGCGGACTGATATTACAGGTCTTAAGAATTTAGAAAAACAACAATATATTGAGCGTCAGAATGTGCATATACGTGCTGAGATTTCTCAGAAGTTACAGGTGCAATTATCGCTTAAAGAACGTTTTGAACAGGTACTTGCGCTTCTGTGCCAATTTGATGAATTGGATGTACAACAAAAAGCAGGTGTATTTTTATCGGTTGAAAATGAGCTAAATATGTTTGCCACGCATGGACAGTTTCCTGATGAATTCATAATGAAAGAAAAATGTATTAATGTCGATAGCTGTCTGTGTGGTCGCGTAGCAATCAGTGGTTTGTTAAAAATATCCGATGATTGTTTTGCTGATCATGAGCATAGCTTTGAGAATATGACAGCTCATGGGCATTATATTGTTCCTCTTAAATTTGCAGAAAAAGTATTGGGTGTACTATTTATCTATACCGATCCATATCCTTCAAGAGAGACATTACGGTTAGAAACTTTGTCTAATATTGGATATATGATGGGATTAGCTATTTCAAATGAACAAGCCCAGCAAGCATTAGTCGCAGAAAAGGCTATTGCTGACAAAGCCAATAAAGCTAAATCTATATTCCTGTCATCAATGAGTCATGAGTTCAGAACACCACTCAATGCAATTTTAGGTTTTAGTCAACTTTTAGAATGTGACGATGAACCCCCTCTCTCGGAAGAACAAAAAGAGAGTGTTAATTATATTCTTACTAGTGGAAATCACTTGTTAGCACTGGTCAACGAAGTATTAGATCTGTCTGCAATTGAAGCAGGGAAAGTAAATTTTTCTCTTGAGACTATCAATTTAAAAGATATTATCCAAGAGTGCCAGATGCTAGTTAAAAGCGTAGCTAAGAAAGCAAATATAGAGCTTAAGGTGTTGGATGATAATAGCGATGTGTCAATACATGTAGATTACACTAGATTAAGACAAATAATATTAAACTTAATAACTAACGCGATTAAATATAATCGGCAGGGTGGCTCTGTAACGGCTGGTTGGGAAATCATTGATGACAATTTAGTAAAGATCAATATTACCGATACGGGGATTGGTATTTCCAAAGCTAATCAGGCAAAAGTATTTAGTGAGTTCAACCGATTAGGGCAACAAAACTCTGATATTGAAGGGACAGGTCTTGGGTTAGTTGTCACGAAAAATCTTGTTGAATTGATGTCCGGAAAGATTGGTTTTGAAAGCATTGAGGGGAAAGGCACAACATTCTGGGTTGAGCTACCTATGTCGGAGCCCGTTAATGATGAGCAAAACGAAGAGAGCTATATGTTAGAGAATTGAAGTTCAGTAGTATTGATTTTGTATCTTAAGATGAAAGTATTTAACTGTATTTAACTCGAACTTGATCGGACTCATTCATAAATTAGGTATGATTTACACGGACGCTTGGTATCAAATATTGACTGGCTCTGAACAGCCAATAAGAGCCATTCAAAATTTTAGTCAAAGCAAAAATCAGTGTAAGGTATGTAAGTGGGAGCAATAACTTGTATGATCAATAAAATTAGTTAAAAAAGTGATATTAAAAGAAAAACATGCCT
>DAOVVZ010000161.1:0-4811 GCA_030636915.1 Methylomarinum sp.
GGTTTCTTTATCCCTAATGCAAGCAGATATACAAGAACCTAAAACAGTTGTAACCATTTCATCTTCAACCGTAACATAATATTCACCCGGAAGAATTTTAGCGGCAATCACATTATGCTGCTTATCCCAATACCGATTTACATCCTCAAAACCTAAAATAGAGGGGCTAGCAATTATAGTCTTTTCACTCATTTTATTTTTTTATAAATCGTATTTCCTATTAAATTAAAATCAGTATCAAGCTGATTCAATGATTCTGAATGTCCAATAAATAAATGAGAACCCACAACTAACAATTTCCCATACCGCTGAGCTAATTGTTCTTTTGTTTCCCTATCAAAATAAATTAATACATTCCTACAGAAAATAAAATCAAAATTACTTTTCATAGGCCACTCTTTCATTAAATTTAACTGCTTAAAACGAATAAGTGCCTGACAATTTTTACTGATCCTAACCTTATTTGAGTTAACACCGGTGCCTCGTTTAAACCATTTCTTTATAGTACTTGCAGGTAAACCGTCAACCCTATCACTGGTATATATACCGTCTGCCGCAGTTTGTAATACATTGGTATCTAAATCTGTTGCCAATATTTTTATATCCCAACCACTTGGCACATTTTCCAACAAGGTCATTGCCAAGGAATAAGGCTCTTCACCAGTAGAACAACCAGCAGACCAGACGGTTATTTTCTTTGTAGTGCTATTTCGCTTTAATACCTCAGGAAGCACCGTATTTTTAAGGTATTCGAAATGATGTTTCTCTCTAAAAAATGAGGTTAAGTTTGTTGTTACCGCATTTATAAATTCTGTAAATTCAAGCTCTTGGTTATCCTGCAAATATTGACAATATTCCTTGAAATTTGCCAGGCCTTTCATACGCACTCTTTTTGATAGTCTTGAATAGAACATATCAAACTTATCATCAGGAACTAAAATTCCAGAATGCTCGTTAGATATTTTTCTTAATACATCAAAGTCTTTACGAGTAAATTCAAATTCACGTTGTTTTGCTGACACGATCATCCTCTTGGAAAAATAGGGTATTAAATAAGTCGAATGAGAAAAGCGACATTACACCCATCGCTCTAATCTTTAGCAGAACTGGAAATAAGAACTGATCAAAAGAACCCTGAAGAAGCCTGATCCAGGCCTAGAATTTCAGACAAACCTAATAATTCTGCAGCTTCAATAAATTTATCAGAAGGAAAGTCAATAATAACCTCTTTACCTAATTTACTGGCTGTCTGCTTTAATACAACTAATAACTGCAAAGTACTGGTATCAACTGAAGTGACATCCGATGCATCAATCTCAAATATATCCTCAGTTTCTAACAATTTTAAAAACGCCTCATGTAACGCGCAAATACCTTGAATATTTAGCGTAGCATTTAGAGTCACTGTTGAACCGTTATTACTCTCTTTATTTTCTTCAACAGTCAGTTCAAGTTCTGCTGTAGTAGCACCGGTCTCTTCAGCTGTGTCATTAACAATAGCAACATTATTAGCTACTTGTTCATCTTTAACAATGATTTCTGCTTTAGTTTCTCCCGAGTTTTCAGCACCATTATTATCAGCTACTTCTCCATCCATCCATGCCAACGGATCAAAACCGATTAAACCCTTATCTTCTTTTTCTGCCATCACATTACCTTGCCTTCTAAAAAGTCTTTTGCCAGACTTCTAAAATCTCTTGCTGACCGGCTTCCCGGGCGATATTCCAGAATAGTTTTACCAAAACTTGGGCATTCAGCCAACAATGCCGTTTCTCTAATGACAGTGCTTAACACCTGGTTCGGAAAGTGCTGTAACATTGTATTTAAAACGTCTTTAGATATTCTTCGTGTTGAAGCATATCGAGACATTACTAAAAATAATTTATATTCTCTTTGTAGTGCTTTTTCAAACCGCTTAATCGTTCCCATCATATGAGACAAGCCTTGCAATGCTAAAAAATCACTGGTCATGGGGATTACAATCTCATCTGCAGCAAATAAAGCATTAGCTGCCAACAATCCCGATGAAGGAGGACAATCAATAAACACAAAATCCTGATCACTCAAATTCTCATGCAATGCCTTTCTTAACAAATCACCACGTTTAGCACCACCTTCGGATAACTGTTCAATCTCTTGTAGCCTAGGTCCTGCGACAATCAATTGAAGGTTTTCCCGAACAGCCACCAAGTTTTCAGAGATATCGGATATACCTAGCAGAACCTCATCAATCCCTGGCGTACTCCGGTTAAATGCACCAAAAGATACCGCCAAATGCCCTTGTGGATCAAGATCGATAACAGTTACTTTTTTACCTGACTTTGCAAGTGCATGAGTCAGATTGGTTGATGTTGTAGTTTTTCCCACACCACCTTTCTGATTAATAATTGCTACAACTCTTTCAGCCATTACAGATTTACAATCCCTTCAAATTCTTCTGAATCCAAAAGCTTGTCAACATCCAGTATCATCATCATCTGTGTTTTCCCCACGTACATCCCACGCATATATCGCGTATCAATTTTTGAGCCTAATTTGGGGCTGTCTTTAATGTCTGCAATTTTAATATCCAGCACATCAGATACAGCATCAGCAACAATACCCATCACATTAGAACCTAAACTATTTTCAACACAAAGAACAATGACCACTGTTACAGGCGAGTATTCCGTTTTCTCCATACCAAAACGCTCACGCAAATCAATAATAGGAACAATTTCCCCACGTAAATTTAAGGCTCCTTTAATAAAGGCGGGAGTATTTGGTATCTCCCTAACAGCTTCCCACCCTCTAATCTCCTGAACCTTTAGAATTTCCACCCCATAAGACTCACCAGCAAGCTCAAAAGTCAAGAATTGTTCTATCTGCGTATCACTAACCATTTCGATTTATCCCAGTCATCATATTCATTACTGTCAACATGTCTTAGAATTCTTCCCACTCATCATCATCGGCTGATGCTGTAAATTCATTTGCTGCAGGCTGTTGAGCTGGAATAGCCGCTCTTGTTGGTTTTGATTTTGGCTTTTCTGCTGTCGATTTAACAGGTTGCGCACTATAGCTTGTTTGCTGAGCAGTTACCGCCCCTCCCCCAGCCCTAAAGAATGAAAGCAACTGAATCATGTTGTTTGACTGATCACTCATAGATACACTAGCCGCTGAAGCTTGCTCTGCCAAGGCTGCATTCTGCTGCGTAATTTCATCCATTTGAGACACAGCCTGATTGACTTGCTCGATACCTTGTGATTGCTCAGCACTTGCTGATGCAATTTCTGCAACAATATCACCTACTTTTTTCACACCAGAAACGATTTCAGTTAGCGACTTACCCGTTTCATTTACAAACTCTGTACCAGACCGTACTTTTTGCACACTGGTTTGAATAAGCTCCTTACTTTCTTTCGCAGCTGTCGCACTTCTTTGTGCTAAGTTTCTTACCTCTGTGGCTACTACAGAGAAACCTCTACCCTGTTCTCCTGCTCTCGCAGCTTCAACAGATGCATTTAATGCCAATAAATTTGTTTGGAAAGCAATTTCATCAATCACTCCAATAATCTCGGCAATCTTATTACTGCTTACATTAATCTCTTCCATTGCCGATACTGCTGATTTAACAACGTCTCCGCCTGTCTCAGCTAATTGACGTGCTGTTGTTGCAACAGTATTAGCTTGTTGCGCATTATCTGCATTATTTTTAACCGTACTGGTTAATTGCTCCATACTGGATGCAGTTTCTTCCAAGTTTGCTGCTTGCTGTTCAGCACGCTGTGAAAGATTATTATTTCCACTGGCTATTTCTTGAGAAGAATTATTGATAAAACCTGCGGACTCATTAACTTGCCCTACTATTTCAGCAATTTTATCTATGGAGGCATTGATATTATTTTTACATTCTAAATAAACACCTTCATACTCACTATCGATCCGGTTGGTTAAATCACCGGTTGCCATACTTTGCATTGTAGAGCTTACATCGGCAAAAACACCCTCAATAACATCTGTTAGCTCATTAATACCTGAACTCAATTTTTCAAAGAAGCCTTCTTTATCAGCCATTTCAATACGTGTATCGAGCTGCCCTGCTTTTACCCCTTCAACTATTGCTTCAATTTCTTGTTCAATTTTTACTTCATGCGTTCTATCTACCCACTCTACAACAGTACCAATTCGCTCCCCATCATCACTCATTACAGGGTTTGCAACAAAGTCCATGTGTCGACCACCAATCTCCAAAGTTGATTTCATGGTACCTGTTAAAGAAGGAATCAAACCTCTTTGATGTGCTGGGTTTTTATGAAAACTGTCTATATTACTGCCTAACAATTGATCAGCATTAAAATTAGGCAAGTCTTTTCGTATATCGGCTTCTGCGTTTTTAAAAGTTTCTAAAACTGTTGAGTTGATATAAATAATATCCAAGTTATTGTCAGCAACCATAACGCTAGAACTTACGTTATCAAGTGCTTGCCTAATACGCGTAGCTTCTGCACCTACTTCTTTAGTCTCGGCTAAATCACCATTCAACTTAACCTGCATAGAGTATAACGCTCTATAAAAATCACCTATTTGATCGTTTCGGTTCAGCTCTATCTCATTTCTATATTGACCATCAGCCAACTGCTGACAGACCCCTTCTGCCTTTGCCATTGCTTGCTGGAGATTTCTTACTATACTGAACCCCAGTATAGTGGCAAAAACAACAAGTAATGCAACCCCAACTAAAACAGGTGTATTACCAGCCTGAAATAATAGATACATAAAATATAAACTAGGTAACATAAACCCAGTTAGTGCAACCCCTGCTTTTAGAC
>DAOVVZ010000399.1:0-2821 GCA_030636915.1 Methylomarinum sp.
GCCAAGCAAATGCCATTGCCTCAACATGATCTGGGTTAATACCGAATGCTGCGGTTGACGACACCGGATGATTTAAACCTTGCTGTATTAAATCAATCAGATATTCATTATGCATGCCGCCGCCGCAGATTAGCGTGTGCTCAGTTAGTGGGGCATGTTGATCAATCGAATCGGTAATTGTTTCTGCGGTTAATTGGCAAAGGGTGGTTTGAATGTCTTCAGCTTTGCAGTTTGAAGTGACGCTTATTTTCTCATTAAGCCAGGCAGGCGAAAAATATTCTTTACCAGTGCTTTTAGGTGGATTTAGTTGGAAGTAAGGGTCTTGTTTTAAATGGGTGAGGGTATCAGTGTGTACTTTGCCTGATTTTGCCCAGGCCCCATTTTCATCATAAGCCTTATTTAAATTCTTATGTATCCAGTAATCCATCAATGTGTTGCCAGGCCCCGTATCAAAGCCAATAGCTTTATTGGCTGATAGGTAAGTGATATTGGCAATGCCGCCAATGTTTACAACACAAATGTTCTTCTTGGATAAATCAAAAATACGACTAAAGATAGCTTGATGAAATGCAGGGACTAAGGGAGCACCTTGCCCGCCTAAAGAAATATCTCTTCTGCGAAAGTCAGCTACCGTAGTAATTCCTGTTTTTTCAGCAATGATATTAGGATCACCAATTTGCAGGGAGAATGCAGAGTCTATTTCCGGTGCATGATATATGGTTTGTCCGTGGCTACCTATGGCGGTCACTGCTGAATTGGAGATATTGGCTTTATTTAATAGATTATTACTTGCTTCAGCAAATAATAAGCCTAGTTGCGTATCAAGTGAACCATAGTCTTTAAGAAGAATGGCTTGATCTGGTTGGGACAGGCGTTGAATGTTATTTTTAATAATGTCAGAAAATGGCTGGTAATCAAAAGCAATGAGTTGAATTTTGTTCTCTTTAAATTCAACCAGGCCAGCATCGATGCCATCGAGGCTGGTTCCTGACATTAATCCAATATAAAGCTCGGACACTCTATTGTTGATTTTGAGCGAGTATAGATTTAGATTTTACTGTATTAAGCTGAGCAAGTAATGGTTGGGTTTGTGATTTAAATTCAGCCAATAGCGATTTTTTAATTGGTTTTGCATGTGGTAATTTAACGGTTAAAGGGTTTCTGTGGACGCCGTTAACTCGAAATTCATAGTGTAGATGAGCACCAGTTGCTAAGCCTGATTTCCCAACATAACCAATAACCTGACCTTGCTTAACGCGAGCACCTGTTTTTTGTCCTCTTTTATAATTAGACATGTGGGCATAAAGGGAGCTGTATTTTTGACCATGTTGAACAATCACAACTCTACCGTAACCCCCTTTACGACCACGGAAAACGATTTTACCGTCGCCGGTTGATTTAATGGGAGTGCCTGTTTTGGCAGCGTAGTCCACACCCTTGTGAGCACGAATTCTGTTTAAAACAGGGTGTTTTCTTTTTAAATTAAAACGTGAGCTGATACGAGCAAAATCAACAGGTGTACGTAAAAAAGCTTTGCGCATACTTTTGCCGTCGGGCGTAAAGTAACTAGCATCGCCTTTTTTATCTTCAAATCTAACTGCTGTAAATGAGTGGCCTTGATTCACAAACTCAGCAGATATGATATTACCTGAGTTAATTTCTTTACCATCAACAAATAGTCTTTCATAAACAACGGTAAATTGATCGCCTTTACGTAAGTTGAGAGCAAAATCAATATCCCAGGCAAAAATATTAGCTAATTGCATAATAAGTTTGTCTGAAAGACCTGCTTTTTTAGCATCAAGAAATAAAGATGAGTCGATTGTTGATTGAGTGCTGGCAATTTTGCGTTCTATAGGCTTGCTAACAATCTCAACATTAAAGCTATCATCAATACGAGTCGCTTTAAGTGTTTCGATAGCGTTCTTTTTATAGCTAAGCTGTTGCAGTTGACCGTCGGAGTCAGTATTTGCAACTAAATGATTACCTGGAGAGATAGAAGCAAATTGTTTGCCTAAATCATTAGCATGAATAATATGGTGTAAATCAGATTTGCTCAGATCAAGCTTTGAAAAAATAGTAGAAAGGCTCTCCCCTTTTTTTACTTTATGAGTAAGTTCCTTAAACCGAGCTAAAGTGAGAGGTTCTAATTTGGCAAGAACAGGGTTGTTAACAGAGATAGAGGCTGGCTCTGATTCAATGGCAGGAATAGCAAGCACAGAGTTGTTGAAGTCAGTCTCGATGTCATTAGGTGATATGAGCGCATAACTTGCAGTAGCAACGACAGCAAAGCTGACACCTAAAAATAATGTTTTATATGATTTATTTTTCACGTATCTATTTGACCAGGTGGTGAGTTTAAAGACGCAATAAGAGTAAAAGAATCTTAAATAATATGTGTTAATTATAGACTAAAGAAATATTTTTTTCTGGGGATTGGTTCAATGAACATATAATAGGGTAAATATATTGATCTGGAGAGAATTGTGCATAAAGAAGTACTGGAGCAGCTTAAACGTGGGGCTGATGAGATTTTAGTTGAATCCGAGTTTATAAAAAAATTAGAGGAAGGCCGTCCTTTGATCATTAAGGCTGGCTTTGATCCTACTGCGCCAGACCTGCATTTAGGGCATACAGTACTAATTAATAAGTTAAAACAGTTCCAAGATTTTGGTCATGATGTACAGTTTCTGATTGGTGATTTCACCGGAATGATTGGCGACCCAACAGGCAAGAATGTAACTCGTAAGCCTTTAACAAAAGAGGACGTGTTGGATAATGCTAAAAGCTATCAAGAGCAGGTTTTTAAAATTCTAGACCC
>DAOVVZ010000047.1:0-7380 GCA_030636915.1 Methylomarinum sp.
GATGTTGGTTGCTGAATGTGTTACCTCTCTGGGACATGAGATTATCTATGCAGTAACTGGTGAAGAGGCTATAGCATGTATTAAAGATGATGAGATAGACCTGGTGTTAATGGATGTGGAAATGCCGGGTAAAAATGGTTTTGAAACCACGCTTGCCATCAGGGCTCTGGATGCTAATGACTGGTTTCCGGTTATTTTTCTTACCACTAAAGATGATGATGAGTCATTTGCTAATGGTATTTTATCCGGGGGTGATGCCTACTTACCTAAGCCAATTAATCCTCTGCGTTTACAGTTAACCATTACAGCAATGGAACGTATTTATGAAATGCGGAAAAAATTGCAATCAGCGCAAAGCAAATTGTTAGAGGTCAATAAGCAACTGGAAAGATTGGCTACATATGATCAATTAACAGGGTTGGCTAATCGACATCATTTTGATGAGAGTCTGGATGAGCAATTTAAATTAGCACAAAGGAATAAATCACCTTTGTCTTTGATTATTTGCGATATAGATTTCTTTAAAGTGTATAACGATACTTATGGTCATCAGCAAGGAGATGACTGCTTGGCTCGTGTTGCCAAGGCAGTGGCTGAAGGGCTTGATCGCCCAACGGATAAAGCCTGCCGTTATGGTGGTGAAGAGTTCACTATTATCTTGCCTGATACTGATTTACAGGGAGGGTTACAGGTTGCTGAGAACTTAAGGAGGGCTGTATTTGATAAAAATATTAAACATGAAGGCTCTAAGGCAGCCGCTTCTGTTACCTTGAGTCTAGGCTTATCAACCTATACAGGGCAGTTTAAAACACCAGAAGAACTACTTAAATCTGCAGATGGTGCTTTATATAGAGCGAAAGATAATGGCCGAAACCGAGTAGAAAGTAATTAATGTTTCTAGCCAAAGATTTTGTAGAAACTAAGGAAGGCTTGGTTTTTGCGGTTGTAGAAAGCGGGGTGGAACAGGGAAAGGTACTTTGTTTTCTACGGTATATTTTGTTAAACAAGCAGTGGCAAAAAGTTAATACAGAACAAGCCAATCAATTCTTAACTGAGCATTATCCGCAGTATTTATATTACTCCCCCTTTAAGCAAGCATCTTGTCATGCAGTCACTGTAGATCAAGTATTTAAACATCATCAACCTAGAGAACGATTAAATCAACTTTTATCGAATAAAGTAAAAGATAATGTCGAAAGCGACTTGATTGCACTTTGCCGGTTATATGAAGCGCAAGGGCTGGATCTTGGTGAGGTGGGGGTGACCGGATCAATTCTTATCTCAGCACAAAACCATAGTTCAGACATTGATTTGGTTTTTTATTCTAGAGCCGTTTTTAATCGCGTTAGGAAAATGACACAAAAGTTAGTTCTGCAAGGGGACTGTTCTGATTTAAATGATAATGACTGGCAAGATTCTTATGATCGACGTTGTTGTGATTTAAGCTATAGCGAATACCTGTGGCATGAAAAACGAAAATTTAATAAAGCGGTTATTAATCAGCGCAAATTTGATTTAAATTTTGTTTTAGAAAATACTGAAAGTGCATCTCCCTCGCAATATGAAAAATTAGGGGCAATTGTATTAAAAATACGGGTTGCGGATGATAAGTTGGCGTTTGATTATCCAGCAGAATTTTTACTTGAGCATGAACAGATAAAATTGATTGTTAGTTATACCGCAACTTATACCGGGCAGGCACAAGCTGGAGAGTGGGTTGAGGTTGCAGGTCAGTTAGAACAATCCATTGATGGCGCGAAGCGTATCGTGGTTGGTTCCAGTCGAGAGGCTAAAGGCGAGTATATTAAAGTGATTGATGGATAGGCTGAAAAAATTGGCTGGCTTTTCAGCTGTTATTTTTGATATGGATGGCTTGGTCCTTGATACAGAGGCGACTTATTGCATCGCATGGCAAAAAGCGTCTGAAGAGATGGGTTATAACTTTACTACTGCATTTTGTTTATCAATGTCCGGATTGCATCATCAGGATGTGCAACGGCGATTAACGGATGCTTGTGGTGATAATTTTAATCTCAAGCAATTTGCTGATTTAAGTGGAAAATATTGGTATCAATATGTTAATCAACAAGGTATTCCTGTTAAAAAAGGTTTTTTAAATATATTAGCTGAGCTTAAGGCTAAGAATATCCCTTTTTGTCTGGCAACCAATAGCCCCGAAAAAAATGCACTGGAATGCTTGTCGCTAGCTAATTTAAACGGTATTTTTAATGATGTCATTACCCGAGATCATGTTCAGCAAGGAAAACCTGCTCCCGATGTTTTTTTGTTAGCTGCTAAGGTGTTAAGCACGCCTGTTTCTCAGTGTTTGGTAATAGAAGATTCCAAAACAGGGATTCAGGCAGCGGTTAATGCGGGGGCAAATTCAGTTTTTATTCCTTCGGTTCTCCCTGTCGATGCAACAGCCGTCGCTTTAGCCGATTATTTATTCAGTGACCTTGATGAATTGGCGCAAATTATCCATTAGATAGCGGCTCATCCTGTATAATTCTTTGAATTTTAAACGCCCTAGAACTTTATTTTGAAATTGTCAGACAGAAAAATATCCGTTATCGCTCCAGCAAGATTGCATATGGGTTTCATCGATTTAAGTGGCTCATTAGGCCGTAACTTTGGAAGTATTGGTGTTGCTTTAAATGAAATTGCAACGCGACTTACCGTTACGTTTTCTGATCAATTGTGTGTAGAAGGGGCTTCAGCGGCAAGAGCTGAAAAGTGTACAAAAATCTTATGTGAGACCCTCAAGGTATCTGATCAGGTAAAGATAGAAATTGAAAGTGCTATTCCAGAGCATGTTGGCTTAGGTTCTGGAACACAGATGGCATTAGCGATAGGCTCTGCTTTAAATGCCTTTTATGATTTGGGACTGAGTACCCGAGAGATTGCTCAAATAGCTGATAGGGGTAAGCGTTCTGGTATTGGTATTGGTGTTTTTGAGCAAGGTGGTTTAGTTGTTGATGGAGGTAGAGGGGAAAATACCTTAACACCTCCCGTTATTTCTCACATGGATATTCCAGATGACTGGCGATTTATTCTGGTTTTTGACCAAAGAGGTCAGGGCTTACATGGTGAGCAAGAAATCAAAGCATTTAAAGAATTACCACCATTTCCTCATCAAGAAGCTGCCAGACTCTGTTATCTTCTCATGATGCAAGGGCTTCCTGCGGTTGCAGAAAAAAACATTGAATTGTTTGGTGATGTGATTACTCAGTTACAACAATCGGTCGGCGAGCATTTTGCTTCTGTACAAGGTGGTATTTTTACTAGTCTTGAAGTAGCCGAAGTAATGCAATGGTTGGAGCAACAAGGTGCTGTGGCTATTGGTCAGACCTCTTGGGGGCCAACTGGATTTTGTGCAGTTAACAATGCGCAAAAAGCAGATGCCATGGTTATTGAAATGCAACAAAAATTCTCCCATTTTAGTAACCTGAGTTTTGTTGCTGCCAGTGCTAAAAATAGTGGTGGGGATGTTTTTGTTATATAACTATCCTACTAACAGTCCGCTCTAGTTTTTCTACAAATGCAAAGGATCCTTTTCAAACTTTGGTAGATCAGGGTCCATAGTGTCCCATGATTGAGCCTCAGATACCCAAAAGTCCATGTGTGGTTTATAGAAGCTGGGATTGTTCAGTGTAGCTGCATTAACCGGTCGAATTTTATCTGTAGCGGAATTCCTGCCAAAAAGTGATGTTCCACATTCTGGACAAAAACCTCTGTGGACAGTGTTGCCACTGTCAGAAGTGGTGGGGTATTCTTTGTAAGCCCCTGTGATTTTGAGTGCATGGTAAGGCACAAACAATGCTGGAAAATAGGTCGTTCCAACCGATTTTTGACAGGTCCGGCAATGACAGTTACCAGCACCTATAGGTTCGGCCAAAATTTCATACTTTACTGCTCCACATAAGCAACCACCAGTAATCGGTAATTTCATTTTTTTCACCTTTAAAGTTTATAGGCAGCTGTCAATTGTTCAGGGGCAAAATCATCGACATTTATGGCTATCCGTCTAGCTTGTTCGGCCCTTGTGATTAAATCAGCTTCGGTTTCGGTGATAATATTTGCTTTTATTGCCTTTTGTATCACTTTGGTTAAAGCACCTTTCTCTAGTCGTCCTTGTTTTTGTGCAACATGGAGTTTGGCTTCAATTGGGGCGGCCAGGAGCACAGCTTTGAATGCGGTTTCGATCCGGCCGGTGGCATCTTCAGGTTTTTCATTAATATAAATTCCTGCTGTCAAGCGGTCGCGGGCAGAGCTATCGTTCTGGAGTAATTGTGCCAGTTGTCCTATTAACTGCTCTTGCGGTGGCGCATAAGGTTTTCCTAGTGGAAATAGTATGGTGCGCAATAAGGTCGCAGGAATGCGAGAGGGTAATAGCCAGAACACGGCTAATAACGATTGCTGGGCGCGATGTAGACTATACTGACAAGCCCAGTTCAGCAGTGGTAGGTCATTCTGTTTTGAGCCTTGGTTTTCGAAGTGTTTGAGTGCACAGGAGCATAGATATAAGTGGCTGAGTACATCTGCATAGCGGCCGGAGATTCTTTCCTTGCGTTTAAGTTGACCACCCAGAGTTAGTAGGGCTAAATCAGCTAACAAGGCAAAAGCAGTACTGAGCCTGGTTAATTGCCGATAATAACCTTTAGTGTGTTGGTCACCTGGCGTTTGAGCGAGCTTTGATCCACCTAAGCCGAACCAGAAACCTCGTACCAAATTGTTTAGGAAGAAACGGATATGTCGCCATAGTATAGAGTCGAACTCGCATAAAGCTTTTGCTTTATCAGTATTGTTTAAGGCGTTCATTTCGCTTTGAATGAAAGGGTGGCAACGTACAGAACCTTGACCAAAAATCATCATGGTACGGGTCAAAATATTAGCGCCTTCTACGGTAATACCGACTGGGATGAGCTGATAAATACGGCCGATATAATTGGATGGACCAAGGCAAATTCCAGAACCACCTTGTATGTCCATGCCGTCGTTGATAATGCGACGCATGCCTTCGGTCAACTGGTATTTAAGTATGGCTGAAATCACTGCTGGTTTTTGTCCCTCGTCGAGTGCTGCACAGGTAACATGACGCGCTGCATCCATTAAATAAGTGGTGCCTGCTATACGTGCTAGTATTTCTTCTATACCCTCGAAAGCGCCGATCGGTAAATTAAATTGAGTGCGAATACGAGCATAGGCTCCGGTATTACGACAGATGAATTTGGCTGCACCGACACTCAGTGCTGGCAGGGAAATGGAGCGGCCAGTGGCAAGACTTTGCATTAGCATTTTCCAGCCTTTGCCGGCATTGGATGCGCCGCCAATGATCCAGTCAATAGGAATAAATACATCCTTACCCCAATTCGGGCCATTCTGAAAACCTGAATTTAATGGAAAATGGCGTCTGCCGATTGAAACACCCGGTGTGTTGGTCGGAATTAGCGCGACGGTAATTCCTATATCCTCTGTCTCACTTAATAAATGATCAGGGTCATATAATTTAAAAGCCAGTCCCAAAACGGTCGATACAGGTCCTAATGTAATATAGCGTTTTTCCCAGTTCAGACGAATGCCCAGGATATTGTCCTGTCCATCATACGAGCCATAACAAATGACCCCAGTATCTGGCATAGCACCAGCGTCACTACCTGCTTGTGGTCCTGTAAGGGCAAAAGAAGGTATTTCCTTACCGTCAGCCAGACGGGGTAAATAGTAATCTTTTTGCTGTTGGGTACCGTAAGCAAGTAATAGTTTAGCGGGCCCTAAAGAATTGGGTACCATCACAGTCACAGCAGCAGTGCTGCTACGGCTGGAAATTTTCATTACAATTTGAGAATGGGCAAATTCGGAAAACTCCAGACCGCCAAAATGTTTGGGAATGATGATGCCGCAGAATTTTTGTTGCTTGATGTAGTCCCATACTTCGGGAGGTAAATCTTGTCGATTATGAGTGATATCCCAGTCATCTAGCATCGCGCACAAGGTTTCAACGGGACCATTGATGAAGTCTTGCTCTTCTTTATTTAAGCTGGCGACAGGTAAGTCTTTAAGTTTTTTCCAGTCAGGTTTGCCTGTGAATAATTCGGCATCCCACCAAGTGTTGCCTGCTTCCAGTGCTTCACGTTCGGTTTGCGATATAGTTGGCAAATTTTTACGCATTTTGTTGAATATAAGGCGGGTCAGGAGGTTGCGTCGTATTGGTGGATAACTCAGGATAATGAGTCCAATAATTAATATGGAAATTAAAATTACTTCTAACATGAGGTACTCCATATTTAATTTCTGAGTGGCTTACCGGTTTTGAGCATATGTTCTAGTCGTGCCAGAGTGCCAGGTTGTTGTAACAGATATAAAAAGGCTTCAAGTTCCAAATCCAGCATGTCTTGTTCGGTCAATTGCTGGCTGATGTCGGTATCTCCGCCGCTGAGTATCCTGGCTAATTGCTGAGTAATTTCAACATCGTAGCTTGTGGCTTTGCCCGTCATATATAGATTGTTTATGGCAATATCCAGAGCTGCCCAGGCTGTTTGTCCTGGCAAGGTATAGATGGGCTGTTCCGGCGGCTGATAATCATTTGTCAAAGTCAATACGCGAGCTTTGGCATCAGCCAGTAAGCGATCTTTGTTCATGGTGATACCATCACTTTTAGCTAAAAATAGTAATTCTTTAGCTTCCTGAGCCGATTTAGAAACTTTGGCAAGTCCGATGGTTTCAAAGGTTTGAGCGATAGGCGGTAAGGGTCCTCCCGGACATTTAGGATTATCTTGCCATCGTTTGAGTAATTCCTTACATCCCCCCCAGCCTGGGATTAGACCCACGCTGACTTCAACTAGACCGATGTAAAGTTCGGCATGGGCTTGAATAGCATCGCAGTGCAGCAATATTTCGCAGCCACCACCTAAAGCTAGTCCTGATGGAGCGCCCACTATGGGAAAAGAGGCGTATTTAAGGGCTCGGTAGGTATTTTGACCAAGTTGGATAATTGACTTAACTGTTGCCCAGTCTTGAGCAAGAATGGCTGGCGTTAATATGCTCAGGTTTGCACCCGCAGAGAAATTATCGGCTTCATTGTGGATAACAAGCCCTTGGTATTCATCAGTAATTTTTTTGATGCTTGCCTGGAGTAATTCCATGCTGTCAAAGTTCAGCGTATTCATTTTACTGTGAAATTCAAAACACACGATTCCGTCGCCAATATCCCATAGACTGGCCACGGAATTTTCCAAAATGGGCGGTTTTTGTAATTTAATATCACTGAGTAATAACACGCCTTCGGGGCGTTGTAATGGGAAATAACAGTTGATTTCGTTTCTGTATTGCAGTGAACTTGCTTCGATGCGGTACAGATTTTGCCGATTTTTTAAAATGTCAGGC
>DAOVVZ010000382.1:0-2940 GCA_030636915.1 Methylomarinum sp.
GACCGCTCGGCCAGCTCTCCACATATAGACATTCAACGAACGTTGAACAGCCAGAAATTATAAAGCAATTTATAATCCATTACAATAACTGGATATATGTACAACAGATAGAGACTTGAATATAACACAGATCATTCTCTCCTCTTCCCTCAGAATATTATCTGCATAAATAACTATTTATACGCTATTACAGTTATTTTATTGGGCTCGACTATCCTATGTCTTAGGTATTCGTACGAAATAAGTTTGGCAACTGGCGTAGAATTTTTATTCGTATTTAAGGCTTAGCAATTAGTAAGTGGCTTGAGCAGGAGCGTGAGCTTTGCCCATCTTACGCTTGTCCAAACCAATTCATGCGCGTTCCTTAAATAAATGCCATCCAGCATATTAAGGGTAATTTTATTTTTCGATCAAAACGGCAGCCTGTACTGCAATACCTTCTTTACGGCCTTCAAACCCTAGCTTTTCAGTTGTCGTTGCTTTTACATTAATACAATCAATATCGACACTTAAATCTTCTGCTATATTAGTACACATTGCGACGATATGCGGTGCCATTTTTGGCGCTTGGGCGATAATGGTTATGTCTGCATTAACTAGCTTGTAGCCTTTTTCTTGCACAATAGCGTAGACATGGCGTAATAATACGCGGCTATCAGCGCCTTTAAAATTGGGGTCGGTATCAGGAAAGTGCTTACCTATATCACCTAATGCTGCTGCGCCTAATAATGCATCGGATAGAGCATGTAATACGACATCTCCATCTGAATGAGCTTCTAAGCCTTTTTCATAATCGATGGTTACACCACCTAGTATCACTTTACCCTCATCAATAAAACGATGTACATCGTAACCTTGGCCTATTCTAATCATTGTTGATGCTCCATATAAAATTGTGCGAGTGCTAAATCTTCGGGACGGGTAATCTTTATATTATCTGGACGCCCTTCCACTATTTTAGGCTGTAAACCTTGCATTTCTAATGCGCTAGCTTCATCGGTAACGGCAGGATTACCTTCGGCTTGTTCCAATGCTTGTTTTAACATACCGTATCGAAACATCTGTGGTGTTAATGCCCGCCAGATTACACTTCTATCAATCGTTTCGGTAATATTAAGCCCTTCTACATTTTTCAATGTATCGTGTGAGGATAAAGCTAAAATACCGCCCACATCATCATCTTTTAATGTTTCAATCAATAGATGAATATCTGAGCTAGTTAAGCAAGGTCTTGCTGCATCATGCACCAATACCCAATCACTATCAGATGCTCGATCTCTGAGTGATTTTAAAGCTGATAGTACAGAGTCTGCTCTTTCTTTACCGCCAGCCGCTGTAATGACTTTGTCGTGACTGGATAATTCCAATTCAGGCCAGTAGGGATCTTCTTTAGAGACAGCAACTGCAACTGCAGAAAAAACATCTGCGTCTAATAAACGCATTAAAGTTTGCTCTAAAACAGTTTTGTTTGCGAGAGGGAGATATTGTTTGGGTCTATCTGCTTGCATTCTTTTACCAACACCAGCAGCAGGAACAACAGCCCAAAATTTTACGGAGTCTGTCATATATTTCTTTGAGTTTACTTTTTGTCGCTTTGATATAAAACGAAGAAATGAGCACAAAATTAATTGGGCCATTGTGGATGTGAATTCATTGAATGCCACAACATAAAAATTGGACTTACTATTACTCTATTACTTGAAAAAAGGTTTCATTTCCCTTAATCATCCCTAATTCATAACGGGCTCTTTCTTCTATCGCTTCTTCGCCCTTACGTAAATCAAGCACTTCTGCATAGAGCGCCTCATTACGTTCCTTTTTTTTCTTGGCTTCTTTGGTAAGAACATCCAGTTGCTGCTGATACTCTTGAACCTCTAGGCGACTACCATCACCCAGCCACAACCGATATTGCAGCTGGATGATAAGTAGAATCAAAATAGCTATAAGAATATTGACAAAATTCACATTATGTCTCTTTTAGCTTTTTTAACCTTTAGTCTTGCGTCTGCTTTAAAGCATTTTAAATGCGCTACGACCTGCGTAAGTTGCATTTTCACCTAACTCGTCTTCAATTTTCATTAGACGGTTGTATTTAGCAATACGGTCTGAACGGCTCAAAGAACCTGTTTTGATTTGGCCAGTACCTGTCGCAACTACTAAATCAGCAATAGTTGTATCTTCAGTTTCACCTGAACGATGTGATACAACAGCACTGTAACCAGCATCAGATGCTTTGCTAATCGCTTCTAAAGTTTCAGTCAAAGTACCGATTTGGTTTACTTTGATTAAAATTGAGTTAGCAATGCCTTTATCGATACCTTCTTGAAGGATAGCAGGATTAGTTACGAATAAATCATCACCAACCAACTGGATTTTTCCAGCCAATTTTTCAGTTTGAACTTTCCAACCGTCCCAATCATTTTCGTCTAAACCGTCTTCAATAGAGATAATTGGATATTTTTCTACCCAGTCTACGAAAAAGTCAGTCATTTCTTCAGAACTTAAGCTTTTGCCTTCTGCAGCCAATACATACTTGCCATCTTTATAGTATTCAGAAGCCGCAGCATCCATACCTAAATAGATGTCTTCGCCTGCTTTGTAGCCAGCTAATTCAATTGCTTCCAGGATAACTTCAATCGCTTCTTCATTTGAAGAAAGGTTAGGAGCAAAACCACCTTCGTCACCTACAGTTGTTGCCAAACCTTTTGCTTTTAATACTTTAGCTAGGTTATGGAATACTTCTGCGCCGTAACGAATCGCTTCACGGAAAGATGGAGCACCTACTGGTAAAATCATGAACTCTTGTAAATCAACGCTGTTATCAGCATGTGATCCACCATTGATGATATTCATCATTGGTACTGGAAGTACAAATTTACCGCTAGTGTTTAAATAACGATATAAAGGAACACCACCTTCTTTAGCTGCTGCATGCGCTGC
>DAOVVZ010000066.1:0-6819 GCA_030636915.1 Methylomarinum sp.
AGTGCTCGACAACGGCTTACAACTGAGTCAAATTAGGGGTTATTAATGTGGCATGCTTATAACTACTAAAACCAGTCCCTTTTGGATCAACCAATACTGGTTTATTTAACTGTTTCGCTAAACCTATAAATTGCTCAATATTATTTAACGTCCCCTTACCATAATCAGACAAGATCACCGCATTAGCCTGCATCATTTCTGCATGATACTGATGCAATAATTCCTCATTACTCACCTGCTGAAAGCCATCTTCAAAATCTAAACGAATCAATTGCTGATGTCGGCTCATCACTCTTAGCTTGGTAATGGTTGGATAATCATCCAATGCTTCAAATAAACACAGTACACCGGCTTTTTGTAAAAGCGCTTTTAATGATTCAGCAGGTTCATCATTACCGACAAACCCCATCACAGAAACTTTTCCGCCTAATGCGGCAATATTTAAAGCGACATTACCCGCGCCCCCAGCTCGCTGTTCATCATCTTTTACATGAACGACAGGAACGGGTGCTTCTGGCGATATTCTGGAAGTTGCTCCATGCCAGTATCTATCTAGCATTAAATCGCCAATAACTAAAACGCGGCCTGTTGAATAATTAGGTAATTGCATAGCTTTAAACGCGGTTTGTAAAACAAAATGATATTATACCCTCTTCTTTTATCCTAAGAGTGTAACCATGAGTGTAAAGATTTATCATAATCCACGTTGTAGTAAATCAAGACAGACATTGCAATTACTACAAACACAAGGCGTAGAGCCAGAAATCATCGAATATTTAAAAACACCGCCGACAGAAGCTGAACTAGAAGATATTTTGCAAAAACTAGACATGGAGCCTCGTGACTTAATGCGCAAAAAAGAAGCTGAATACAAGGCAACAGGCATGGACAATAGTGATTTAGATAGAGATGCTTTAATTAAAGGCATGGTTCAAACACCTAAATTAATTGAGCGCCCTATTGTTTTAGCTAATGACAAAGCCGCAATCGGTCGACCACCTGAAGATGTATTAGCTATACTATAAATAAAGCGTTCGCCTATTAAGCAATCATTGAGCATGACAAAAATTCTAATTCTTTATTACAGCCGTAATGGCTCAACCGAACAAATGGCAAATCAAATTGCCAGAGGTGTTGAATCTATTGAAGGTGTTGATGCAATATTGAGAACTGTGCCTGAAATATCTACGGTTTGTGAACAATCTGAAAACTCAATTCCAGAAAACGGCGCGCCTTACGCAACGCTTGAAGACCTAAAGTCTTGTGATGGTTTAGCATTAGGCAGCCCCACACACTTTGGCAATATGGCGGGAGCTTTAAAGCACTTTATTGATAAAACCACAGAACTTTGGATTCCTGGCACATTATCAGGCAAACCTGCGGGGGTTTTTACTTCAACTGGTGGTATGCATAGTGGTCATGAAAGCACCTTACTCTCAATGATGTTACCTTTAATGCATCATGGCATGTTAATTATGAGCATACCCAGCAATGAAATTGCCCTAAAAGAAACCAGCACAGGTGGTACTCCCTATGGCCCTAGCCATCTTTCATCGACGGCCAATTTAAGCGCAGATGAAAAGCAAATTTGTCGGGCACTAGGAAGCCGCCTTGCTAAAACAGCACTCGCACTAAAACAGGTCTAATGAAAAGAATCTATTATCACTACATGGCTTTAACCGGCTTTTTTGGCTTATTTATATTACTTATGCTTTGGAATACAGTGCTATCGCCATCAACCCACCTACCTGTAGCCATTGTACTGCTGTTTGTTATCGGCCCATTATTATTCCCTTTTAAAGGACTTTTAAATGCTAATCTAAGAAGCTGTACCTGGATGAGTTATATCAGTCTGTTTTATTTTACTTATGGCATTTCTGAAGCTTACACCACGCCATCAGAGTTAAATTACGCATTACTCGAAGTATTTTTCAGTCTATTACTATGTGTTGGTTCTAGTCTTTATGTTTACACCGCAGAAAAAATAAAATAACCGTGCCTAAACAACTTCCCTTACAGTTTGAATTTCAAGCCAATCAGAATTTCAGTACCTTCTACCTAGGTAGTAATGAAGAAGCAGTTAATCACCTGCAACAGATTTTTACCAGCACTGAACAACAGATATTTCTTTGGGGAGAAACCGGCACAGGTAAAACCCACTTGCTACAAGCAACCAGTCAGATAGCGGACAGCAACAATAAAACAGCTTTTTATTTTTCTTTTGCTACCGAGGTATTACCCAATCCATCCATGCTTGATGGCCTAGATAATCTTGACCTCGTTTGTTTTGACAATATAGATCTTATTGCTGGCAACACCGAATGGGAACAGGCTTTTTTTAATTTTTTTAATCGTCATCGAGACGGCAACAAAAAACTACTGCTATCGGCTTCCTGCCAACCAAAATATCTTGCCATTCAATTGCCAGATCTTAAAACCCGAATGAATTGGGGACTTACACTCAAGCTTAATACCTTAACCAATGAACAACAGCTTGATGCCCTTATCTACAAGGCCAATGATTTAGGCTTTGAAATACCAGTTAATGTCGGACGCTTTTTAATGACACACTATGCCAGTGACTTGCCAACCATCTGGAAATTAATAGATAAAATAGATCAAGCAACTTTAGCTGCTAAACGCAAATTGACTATTCCCTTTTTAAAACAGATCATGGCTGATAAAAAAAATCATGACGACTGATAAAGTTCTAATTGTTGGTGCGGGGGCTATCGGAGGGTTTTACGGTGCATTACTTGCCAAAGCAGGTGCAGATGTATCGGTTGTCTGCCGATCTGATTATGAAATAGTCAAACAGCAAGGCTACTCAATTAATAGTAATGACTTAGGCAACTGGACTTTCACCCCGTCACAAGTCATCAAATCATCAGCTGACTACAAAGAACAAGCAGACTACATTATCCTCTGCAGCAAAATTGTCCCAGAAGCTAATCGAATTAAATTAATCCAAGATGCTGTTTCAGCCAACACCTGCATAGTATTCATTCAAAACGGAATTGATATTGAGCAAGAATTAATTAACGCCTTTCCCAACAACGAAATTATTAGCGGCTTGGCTTTTATTTGCTGCAATCGACTCAAACCAGGTGTTATTCAGCATTTAGCTTACGGCAAGTTAACACTAGGCAGCCTAAATAATAAGACTAATAAAACGCAACATCTGAGTGATTTGATTAACCAAGCGGGGGTTGAATCAATCACATCCAACAACATTATTAGTAGTCGCTGGCTGAAATGTCTGTGGAATGCCCCCTTCAATCCCCTTTCTGTATTATCTGATGGGCTTTCGACTCAAGAGATACTTGCTACTCAAGAAGCATTTATTAGAACTATCATGCAAGAGATTTGTAATATTGCACAGGCGTGCGGACACCCACTGCCAGACGATAGCATAGACATTAATATAGAACACACTTATACAATGCCGCCTTATAAAACCAGTATGTTATTGGACTATGAAAACAATCAGCCGATGGAAATAGAAGCTATTCTTGGTAATACTGTCAGAGCTGCGCAAAGAGTTAATGTGTCCTGTCCTAGGCTTGATAGCTTATATGCGCTGATGAAGTTAAAAGAGTTACATATAAAAAATTCAACTAAAAATAGTTAAAGCACTCCTGTTATCTTATCTAGTAGAACTAACATTTGTCCGTTCTACTTGATATCCCAAATCAAAGGAAGGTCAGAAAGTACTCTTCAAAGTTACTCTCATTCAAAAATGTAATATCGTACATGCTAGTCAATCCCTTAGCTTGCTCATCCGTTAAATCTAACACCAACATAGTAAAATTTGCCTTATCAATTCCCATTCGTTTTCTTAACTTATGATATTTATCTATCATTGACCTAAACTCACCTGTCTTACATTCTATAAATAAAGGGATCTTGTTATTAATAAGAAAAAAAACATCAACTTCATGCTTATCTTCATTGGGAAAGTGTACTTTAAAGCTTCTTAATGCCGAAAATGGAATTCTCTTGTTATGAAACATAATTAACAGCTTCATAAAAACAAACCACTCTAACCATTCACCATTAAAAAAATTAACAATCGCTGCGGTTTTTTGTAATGTTAAGTGAATACGTTTATCTGCTTTATTATAAAAGTACTTTGCGACAAAAGAAAAATCATAAAGCATCTTACAGTAACTGGTTAAGACTTGAATTTCCTTTTGAGAACGATTGGAAAGCGCTATAACAACTGTTCCATACCCTTTACGCTGGACTTTCTTTATGCTGCCATTAACACTCTTAAGCAAATCATAGTTATCCCCCAACATGACAGCCACTTCATCAAAAAAGCCTTGAGTATCTAAGGTCTTGGTATCAACATCTAATAAAATACCTTTTTTATCAAACCAATCCATTATCGGTTTAAACTGCATTTGATTGGTCATTGCCATGGTGTTATGCAGATCAATATTCTCATCGAACGTCGCGTTTAAAACCTCCAACTCTTCCAGCTCTTTTGTTTCACTCTCCTCTTCACCCTTTAAATGGCAATATTTTTCATTTAGGTCTTTATACTTTGCAATAATGTTTTTAATAAATGCGATAGCATTATGGATTAGAACCGGCTCTTTACAGACAGGGCATTTAACCGTCTTACCAATATAGTTATCGGGGGCTTCTCGTAAATAACTGCATTTATTACACAACAAAACGGCCATTAAATAAACCTATCTAAAGCTCAAAATCACAAATGATGATTATATACCTTACGAACTTATCCCACCTTGAGTCAAGTGTCTAGGCTCTAATAACTTTTCTAATTCCTCACGGCTTAAGTCTGTCATCTCTTCTGCTACATCGATAATCGGCATGCCTTTTTTATAAGCTGCTTTTGCAACTTCGGCCGCTTTTGCATAACCAATAATAGGGTTTAAGGCCGTGACCAAAATAGGGTTCTTAGATAACGCTTCCTGCAAATTTTCTTCTCTAACATTAAATATTGCTATCGCTTTATCAGCCAAAACATTAGAGATATTTCCCAGTATATCGATGCTTTGCAAAATATTATAAGCAATCACCGGTAGCATCACATTCAACTGAAATGTTCCCGACTGCCCTGCAACTGTAATCGTCGCATCGTTACCAATGACTTGAGCGGCTACCATTGCTGTTGCCTCAGGAATCACTGGATTAACCTTACCCGGCATAATGCTACTGCCTGGTTGTAAAGCCGTTAACTCTATCTCGCCTAAGCCAGCCAAAGGTCCGCTATTCATCCAGCGTAGATCATTGGCAATCTTCATTAGGCTGACCGCAATAACTTTCATTTGCCCTGATAATTCAACCATGGCATCTTGTGCACTTAAGCTTTCAAAAAAAGAATCATTGGCTTTAAAAGGTAAGCCTGTTTCATCAGATAATGCTTGAGCAAATTGTTCGGAAAATCGAGGGTCTGCATTTATACCCGTTCCAACAGCTGTGCCGCCCTGTGCCAGCTTATAAACTCTAGGAAGTACACTGTTAATACGATCAATGCCATTTCGAATCTGTAATGCCCATGCACCCATTTCTTGCCCCATAGTAACAGGCATTGCATCCATTAAATGGGTACGCCCTGTCTTGGTCACATTTTCTAGGGTTGCTGCTTTTTCTTCAATCACATTAGCTAAATAATTTAACCCTGGCAATAAAGTCTCATGACATTCTAATGCGGCACTGACATGTATTGCTGTTGGAATCACATCATTACTGCTTTGCCCCATATTAACGTGATCATTAGCATTGACAACTTCACCAGCGATTTCACTAGCCAATCGTGCTAACACCTCGTTAACATTCATATTGGTACTGGTGCCAGATCCTGTTTGAAACACATCGATAGGAAACTGATCTTGATGCTGACCATCAATAAGTTGCTGAGCCGCCTGAATAATGGCATTGCCTTTAGTTTCATCCAACTCAGTTAAAGCCATGTTAACTTTAGCTGCATTTTTTTTGATAAGAGCCACTGTCTTAATAAAAGCAGAAGGCAAAACCAAACCACTGACCGGAAAGTTATTGATTGCTCGTTGAGTTTGAGCACCATATAAGGCATCAGCAGGGACTTTTAACTCACCCATACTGTCTTTTTCTATTCTGTAATCTTCTGTCGCTTCAGTCATGAGTTAACTCTTTAATAAATCCTTCAATATCAGCCAATGCAAAAGGCCAGCCTAATTCTTTTTCTGTTTCTGGGTGATATAAAACAGGGATTCGAATAGCGTACTTTTCCTGCCATTGTTCCTGTTCTGCTATATCAATTGTCTCAACTTTTATTCCTTCACATTCAGCGATAATTAGTTCTGCGTCTTCACACAAGTGACAGCCTAAAGTGCCAAATAAAGTAAGTTTCACCATACTAATGCCTAGAAATTTTATCCAGATAGCCCATAAATAAAGCAGATACAACCAGCGTTAAATGTATCAGCACATACCACATGAGTTTATCGTTAGCCGTCCCTTCCACATTCATAAAAATTTTCAGCAAATGAATCGATGATATAGCTACGATAGATGCCGCTACTTTCATTTTTAGGGAACCATAATCATGACTACCTAACCAGTCCAGTTTTTCAGCGCTGTCGCCAATATCCATTTGCGAGACAAAGTTTTCATAGCCACTAAACATCACGATAACAATTAAGCTCCCTACTAAAGTAAGGTCGATCAAAGTCAGTAAATTCAAGACCAGTGTAGATTCATCAATTTCAAGGATATGGGGCAAAAAATGATAAAGCTCTTGATAAAACTTAATAAACAAGGCAAATAAAGCCAGACTCAGTCCCAAGTAAACAGGCGCTAAAATCC
>DAOVVZ010000273.1:0-3759 GCA_030636915.1 Methylomarinum sp.
ATGGTTTTTCTAGACTGTATTAGATAAAGCAAAAAGTTAGCTTTGGCAGTGAGGTTTGTGGTGCACGTCTAAAAAATGTATGCATTTAAGCCCTCTCCAGTAAGGGGGACTTAAGCGCGAGTTATTTGATGCCATTATACTTTGACAATAGACACTGTGGCATTTTTACCATCATTACCTCTAAACTTAAACTTTTCGACCAGCAGGTTACTCATGTCTGTATTAGCTGCCAGAATAGCGGCAGCTTCGGATACCGACGGGGTTCCCATATACTTTAAAACCACGGCTGATGGACTAGGTACTTCTACTTGTGACAATTGCTGCGCCGAGTAAAAATTTAATGGCCAATGTTGCTGTTCTGATAATTGTAAAATAGCCTGTTCGTCATTTTTCTTATCAATAGTGGCTAATTGTAAAACGGCTGAACGATTAATATTAATGCTACTTAAGGCTTGATCGATCACATCTTCCAGTGTTTGTAAGGGCGTGCCACGATCGCAGCCTATACCTAAAATAACTTGCATATTCTTAAGAGGCTTTAGGGCGGTAAACAACTAGCTTTTCATCAAGTTGCTGCCATAGCTCATCGCTAATTTCTTGATGAGTTACCCATAATAAAGCTTTGTAATGGTTTAAGTCGACATCTTCAAAACGCTCAAATAAATGGATGTTAGAGGGAAGAGGGGTTGGTCGTGTCCACCAGTTTTTTTCACCGGTTTCTTGAATAAAGGCAACTGGCTCCTCATTAACAACGTGAGCAGAAACACGGGTGATGTTGATCTTAGGTGCTTCAACTTCCCAACCCAACTCTCGTCCTAAAATATCGACAGGGATGGTTTTACCTACGTCAGATGCCGTGGTTAATACCGCAGTACCTTGAATTAGCCCTGCAATTTTTTCCGCATAAGCATTTGCACCACCGACATGACCAGAAAGCACGGGAATGACAAATTGTCCTGCATCATCAACCACAATCACACCAGGATCTTCATCTTTAGACTTTAGATAAGGAGCAATCAATCTAACAACTGCGCCTAAAGAAACTAAAAATACCAATTGGTCGTAATTTTCAAAAAGCGAGGCGATTTGATTGCGAAATGGTCCTGAATAGGCATGTACATTATTATTAGCATCCGCCAATACAGGGGCAAACTTTTCAGAAACAACAATATCCGCTTCGGGGAGTTTTTCAGCTAAAGATTTAACTTGTGCTGCACCATGTTTAGTAATAGCGATCAGAACAATTTTGGGGGCAGCTTCAGTCATTTTTAAGGGCCGATAAAAAGAGAAAGATTATAACCTAGTATTTAAGTCGGGAATAGCTGGCTTGTTATGTTTTGTTGCCATTTATACCTACAAGATTATAAATTTCAATAATGAATGGTTAAAGATATTTCTTTAAGGCATTATTTAAAGCAGCAAATTGAATTGGTTTTGTAATATAAGCATCAAATAAGTCTTTATTATCGTCAATGTCATGCTGCATCGCAGCAGCTGTGATAGCAATTACGGGGATATGTTTTAACGCTGTTTGCTCTTTTAAGCGATTGGTTAACTCTTTTCCATTGATGCCTGGTAAATGGATGTCCATCAGAATAAGGTCAAAATCTTGCTTGGTGATCATCTCCCAGCCTAACTCACCGGTTTCAGCAAAATGTAGTGTATAGCCTTTTTTATGATTAAAGAAAGATTGCATTAATCGTCTATTTGCAGCGTTATCTTCTACACAGAGAATCTGTTTTTCAGGTCTTGCGTCTAAGTATTCGGATTCTATTGTTTGGAAGGTGTTATCTACCATAATAGTTTGTTGTGTTTGGGGTGGGTTTTCTGCTCCTCCTGTTGGTAACTCAAACCAAAAGGTTGTTCCTATATTTTCCTGGCTATCAAAACCAATACGACCAGCCATTAACTCAACAAGACTTTTTGTTACCACCAAGCCAACATCAGTGCCTTCGATAGCAGATTTTTCTTGTCCTAGTCGGTTAAAGGCACCAAATACATGGTCTTGATTGGTCTCTGATATTCCAATCCCTGTATCAGTAATGCTTATTCTAACGAAGTCGTCTTCAGTGTGCTGCCAGTCTATACTGACTGATCCACCGTCTTTGTTGTATTTAATCGCATTGCTGATGAGGTTTAATAAAACTTGTTTTAATTTTGTATAGTCGGCTTGTACGGATGTCGATAAATTTGTTAAAAGACGTATTTCAATATTTGTTGTCTCTGCGATTGTGTTTAACAAAGGTAAAGATTCATTGATAATGTCGTTGAGTAGGATTGGTTCAATTGATAGCTCTACTTTTCCTGCTTCAATAGTAGAAAGCTCTAAAATTTCGTTAATAAGAGCGAGCAGGTGTTTACCCCCCGCTATAATGTAGCCGACACTATCATTCTGGTCTTCAGTTAAAGGTTCTTCAGTATCACTTTCTAATAATTGGGAAAATCCTAAAATGGAATTAAGGGGGGTTCTTAGTTCATGACTCATTGCAGATAAAAACTCAGATTTAGCTTGGCTTGCTTTCTCTGCATTAGCTTTTTCTTGCTCAGCAATTTCCTTGGCTATTAACAATGCTTTATTAATGTCTTCTTGCCTGGTTTCCAAGTCTTTAATGTAGGTAACATCAGTACGGATAGCGATATACTGCTCAGGTATTCCTTGATCGTTTAGCAGAGGAACAATGGTTGATTTAACCCAATATTCTGAGCCATCTTTTGCTTTGTTTTTTATTTCACCATGCCAGGCTTTGCCGCTACTTATTGTTTGCCACATCTCTTTGAAAAAAGACTTTGGATGAAAACCTGATTTCAATAGTCGATGATTTTTTCCTATTACCTCGTCTTGTGAGTATTGACTGATGCTTTCAAATTTATCATTCACATAAATAATATTACCTTTTACATCCGTAATACTGACGATGGCATGTTCATCCAGTGCTCTTTTTTGAAATGCAAGTTGATCGGCTTTGCGCTTAAGACGTTTGCTGGTTTCTGCTTGTTGTTCCAGGGCTTCTTTACGCTGAGTTATATCTCTAACAATTGCCAGTAAATATTTTTTATCATTTTCTATGTAGGCCGTTATCTTTACTTCAACAGGAAAAGATGAACCATCCTTGCGTTGCTTTCTACCGTTAACAAATACAGGGTTCCCCTGTTTACATGATTGCCATAAGTTAAGTAATCGTTCCCGTGTTTCACCTGTTTCTATATCAAAAACAGTCAGTGATTTTAGTTCTTCTTTGGTATAGTCTAGCTGAGTTAATATCGCGTGGTTAGCATCATAAATATAGCCTTGTTCATCATGAATCAAAATACCATCAGCGACATTTTGAAATAAAATCTCATTATGAATGGTTTGGATTTTTTGCTCTTGATGCAGGTTGGGTTTTATTTTTTTAGCGGCATGTTCCAGTGCTAATAATAGTTTATCCTGAGGGAGTGATTTGTTTAGATAGTCAGCTGCACCATGACGCAGGGATATTAATGCAGAATCAATCTCTACATGTTTTGATAACATTAAACAGCGTATTTCTGGGTTTTGTATGATGAACTGATCAAGTACATCAATACCATTTTGGTGATTAAGTTTTAGATCAATCAGTGCTAATTGAGGGTTAAACTCAGTGGCGATAAGGATTGCTTCAGCGATATTATCCGTAATTTTTACAGAATAATTCTGCGTGGATAGAAAAGAAGCCTGGTCTTTGGCTGATACTTTATCCTCAGCAACAATTAACAGTCGCAGTGCCACTTTTTTCTTAA
>DAOVVZ010000117.1:0-5508 GCA_030636915.1 Methylomarinum sp.
AATGATTGTTCTGGAGTGGTAGCACCTGCATCTAAAATAGCTTGTAGCAAATCAAACTCACTATCAGCTAACTCAGTTTCAGTAGACACCATCTGACTATACAAAGCATTCAAAGTACCTACCACGGCTTCTTTCGCCAATACACCCGTAAAAATACCTACTGTTGCTGGCCAATTATCAGCTTCTATACCCATAGGTTTAAATGCAGGCGTTAAAGAGCGTCCAATTTCACTGAGCACTGATTTCTGGCTATTTTCTTGTCCGAAACTACCATCAGTACCTAATGCATTTAAAAAGTTTAAAACCAGCACCATCGGGACAATAACTTTACCTGCATTAAAGATAAAGGTTTTTAGTCTATCCCATGTTTTGATATAGACACCTTTAATCGTTGGCATATGATAAGCAGGTAACTCCATAATAAAAGGACTAGCCTCCCCTTTGAACAAAGTGTGACGCATAATTAACCCTGTTAGCACAGCAACTGCAATACCTATCAGGTACAAGCCAAACACCAAATTTTGTCCACCAACAGGAAAAAAAGCAGCTGCAAACAAAGCGTAAACAGGTAGCCTGGCGCCACAAGACATAAAGGGATTCATTAAATTAGTCAGTATCCTGTCGCGCTGATTTTCCAGTGTCCGTGTTGCCATAATCGCCGGCACATTACAGCCAAACCCTACGATCATAGGTACAAATGATTTACCAGGCAAACCAATCATCAACATAAAACGATCCATCACAAAAGCGGCTCTAGACATATAGCCTGAGTCTTCTAATGCGGATAAAAAGACGAATAAAAAACCAACTATAGGTATAAAAGTAGCGACGACTTGAACGCCACCCCCTAAGCCGTTTGCTAATAACACGACCAACCATTCGGGCAAACCAATATCAGTCAAGACAAGACTCAAGCCCTCTACGAAAATAGCACCTACAGCAAGATCAAAAAAATCGACAAATGCGCTACCAATATTAATGGTAAACATAAACATGATATACATCACCAATAAAAATATCGGAATACCAAGAAAACGATTTAATACAACGTGGTCAATTTTGTCAGTGGTCAATCGTGATACTTCATTAATTCGACACACCGTTTTTTTTGTTAATTCATTAACAAAACCATAGCGGGCATCTGCAGCTAAAATATCAATCTCATCATTTGTTTCAGTTTCGACAGACTGTTGTAAGGAGTGAACAGTATCAGTAAATTCATTACCAGTAATATGCTTTGCTAAGGTATCGTCTTCCAAAACACGCAATGCAAGCCAACGTAAATCACAATGACTCTGTTGTGCCTTTTTTTCTAGCAAGGGCATTAGCTTAGATATAGCCTGTTCCAAAACGCTATCGTAATCGATATTTACTGTAGGAATAGTAGGGTTCTGACAGGCATAATCAATCACTGTATACAAGTGATTGATTCCCACGCCTGTCGAAGCAGAAATAGAAACAACGGGGCAAGCTAGAGTATTTGATAATAAATTACAGTCAATTTTAATGCCACGCTGTTTAACGGCATCCATCATATTAAGAACTAATATCATGGGGACACGCATTTCAATAAGCTGAGAAGTTAAATATAAATTTCTCTCTATATTAGATGCGTCAATAATATTAACGATCAAATCAGCCTGTTTTGCAGCTACGTAATCTCTTGCTACTTTCTCGTCTAACGAAACCTGATCATCGGCAGATTCTAAAGAGTAAGTTCCTGGCAAATCAACCACACTGATTTCTTTATCGGCAAAGCTATATTCCCCAGTTTTCTTTTCAACTGTTACCCCCGGCCAGTTTCCAACATGCTGTTTAGAGCCGGTTAAAGCATTAAATAGTGTGGTCTTACCGCAATTAGGATTACCAACAACACCAATAGTAAAATCAGTCATTATATTTTTTCAATTAATAATACAGACGCTTCGTTTTTGCGTAATGATAATGAAAAACCACGTATTTTTATTTCAATAGGATCACCTAGAGGAGCAAACCGAGTCACCAGAAATTGCGTTCCCGGTGTTAACCCCATCGCTAACAAACGTTTTCGATAGGCTTTACCCGACTTATCAAAACCAACAATTTTTCCATAATCACCAACAGCAAGCTTTTTTATACTCATCGACATAAATACTAAAAAATCGTTATTAATTTTAAAATCACTCAATATTAGTGACTGGTCAGCAGGACATCATTGCCCATTTTTTTTACTTTGAGGCCCAACAGCAACCACAATTGCAAATCATTCTCATTAAGAAAAACTATAGCATACTAACAGTATTATACAAAAGCATTACTGTTAAAAAACACAGAAAAGACAGGAGAAATAACGCTAGAATGGATAACAAAGAGAATTAAAAACAGAAGTGTTTTTAATGAAACCAACTCAATGGTTTATTGATTTTTACTATTGACTCGCTTATTTAACCGAGCGTAATCAGACTTTAATTTCAAAATATGAAATAGTGCAGCTAACAAGCCGATTGCTATACCTGAAAATAACTCAATAGTTAAAGCTACAGTTAAAGGTAAAGAGATCGAGGTAACACCCAAATTTATTTGTACCGAATGGAAATTCAGTACGGAGAAAATCAACGCAATAAAAAAAACAACTACAAATACAATTAAAACAATTAATTTCATCGAAGACTATTTAGTTAATGCGTTGAAAGACTAATCTATAATTTTACATTTTTCACGAGAAACATCAACCCTATCTCGTAATTCCTTGCCAGGCTTAAAATGAGGAACGTATTTTTCTGTCAAAGATACGCTATCCCCAGTTTTTGGGTTTCGCCCTATCCTAGGTGCTCTATGATGCAAAGAAAAACTACCAAAACCTCTTATCTCAATTCTTTCACCAGCAGATAAGGTTTCACTCATTTGCTCAATAACACACCTTACAGCCAACTCCACATCTTTTACCGCCAAATGAGGAAGCTGCCTGGCTAAGGCTTCAATTAATTCTGATTTTGTCACATTTAATCCTTGGGAATGTAATCTTTATAAGCCTCAAGACAACTCGCCTTACTAAATTTTCATTCCATGAAAAAAAGGAGCGCTTTATAAAGCGCTCCTTCTCTTGTTTTACATTACTTTTCCAATTGCTTGAAGATATCACCTAAAGTAGCTGAACCTGCATTAGCTTGTTGACCAAAGTCTTTTAAAGCACCAGCTTCTTCATCGTTATCTTTAGCTTTTATTGATAGTGAGATAGATTTTGTTTTCTTATCAACACCAATAAATTTAGCTTCAATTGTATCGCCTTCGTTCAATAATGTACGTGCATCTTCTACGCGATCACGTTGAATTTCTGAGGCGCGTAAGTAACCTTCAATGTTATCAGCCAATTCAATTACTGCACCTTTTGCATCAACTGATTTGATAGTGCCTGTAACTAAGCTACCTTTTTCATGAAAACCAATGAAGTTTTGGAAAGGGTCTTGCTCTAGTTGTTTGATACCTAGAGAAATACGCTCACGTTCAGAATCAACAGCCAAGATAACAGTTTCTACTTCATCACCTTTCTTGTAATTACGAATAGCTTCTTCATCACCTTCGTTCCAAGTAATATCTGAAGTATGAACAAGACCATCAATACCACCCTCCAATCCGATGAAAACACCAAAATCAGTGATTGATTTGATTTTTCCAGAGATTTTATCGCCTTTGTTATGTGTTGCTGCGAACTCATCCCAAGGGTTAGTACGACATTGTTTCATACCTAGAGAAATACGACGACGTTCTTCGTCGATTTCCAGAACCATTACTTCAACTTCGTCGCCTAATTGAACAACTTTAGATGGGTTAACGTTTTTGTTAGTCCAATCCATTTCAGAAACGTGAACTAAACCTTCAACACCTTCTTCAATCTCAACAAAACAACCGTAATCAGTTAAGTTGTTAACTTTACCTTTAACACGTGTAGCAGCTGGGTAACGCTCTGCAATTTCTTTCCATGGATCTTCACCCATTTGTTTCATACCTAATGAAACACGTGTTTTCTCTTTATCAAACTTAAGAACTTTAACTTCGATTTCTTGACCGATTTCAACACACTCAGAAGGATGACGAACACGACGCCATGCCATATCAGTAATATGTAATAGACCGTCAATACCACCCAAGTCGATGAATGCGCCGTAATCTGTAAGGTTCTTAACGATACCTTTAACCACTGCACCATCTTCAAGCGTTTTCATTAACTCTTCTCTTTCTGCACTGTATTCTTTTTCTACAACAGCACGACGAGATAGAACAACATTATTACGTTTTTGGTCAATTTTGATAACTTTAAATTCAAGATCACGACCTTCTAAGAAAGTTGTATCTCTAATTGGACGAACATCAACTAATGAACCAGGCAAGAAAGCGCGCAAGGCACCAACTGCAACTGTAAAACCACCACGGACTTTACCGTTAATACGTCCAACAATTGTTTCTTCGCCTTCAAAGGCTTTCTCAAGTTCGCCCCAAGCTCTATTTTTCTTAGCTTTATCGCGAGAAAGAAGTGTTGAACCCAGACCATCTTCGAATAAATCAAGTGCTACCTCAATTTCATCACCAATGTTAACTTCAAGGTCACCATTAGGCGTTAAAAATTGCCAATTTGGAATAACACCTTCAGACTTGGCTTGGGCACTAACGATAACGAAATCATTATCGATATCAATAACAGTACCAATTAACATAGCACCAGGACGCATTTCAGTCCTGATTAAACTTTCTTCAAATAATTCAGCAAAGCTCTCGCTCATTTTCTTCTTTCCCACACTTGCTTAAACTTACCCTTTACACATAAAAAACAACATTGTTTTGTATGGAGGGTAACGCAAGTTTCTTTTATCAAAGTTATAATAAAGGCCGTTAGATTAAATAGTTAACGACCACCAAAAAAGCCCTATTGGACTAAATTTATCACGTCTGAAATTACCTGTTCAATAGATAATTCAGATGAATCTATATAAAGAGCATCCTCAGCCGCTTTAAGCGGAGCCGTTGTCCGCTCTTGATCTCGACGATCACGCGCTTCAATCTCTTTAGTAATCTGTGCTAGGTTAGCATCAATTCCTTTTTCTATCAACTGTTTATATCGTCTTTTAGCTCTCTCTTCGGCACTAGCAGTTAAATACACTTTATTCACTGCATCAGGAAAAACCACAGTTCCCATATCTCTGCCATCAGCAACTAAACCGGGTGCTTGCTGAAAATCCTTTTGTTTCTGCAACAAAACAGCCCGCACATCGGGATATGCAGCAATAATGGAAGCCGTATTGCCTGTAGTCTCAGAAGGAAGTTCAGCGGTAATATCAATACCATCCAGCTTAACAACCAGCTCATTGCCACACTCAAACGCTAATGACATTTTTTTCGCAACTTCAACGACTGCACTTACATCATTAATACCAACATTATTTTTTAGCACATCGATTGCTAAGGAACGATAAATAGCGCCGCTATCTAAATAATTCCAACCTAATTGCTTAGCCACCAGACGACTTACAGTAC
>DAOVVZ010000121.1:0-5411 GCA_030636915.1 Methylomarinum sp.
GCATATGAATTATTTCATATTTAAAGGAAGTGAAGCAGCGGAAAATCCAGATCATTACTTTATCGACACTGATAATCCTAATCCAAAAAACAAGAAAACAAATAAAGATTCATTAAAGAATAAACGGGCGCAGTATTACTGGCGGTTAAGGGATAGATTTTACGCAACTTATAGAGCCATTGTTAAAGGTGATTACATTGACCCAGACAAGATGATTAGCTTATCTAGTGATATTAAGTGTATTGATCAGCTAAGAGCAGAGGTTTGCAGAATCCCGCTCAAACGAAATGATAACAGCAAGATTCAAATAATGAGTAAGCTGGAAATGAGTAAGAAACCATACGAGTTACCATCACCTAACCTGGCGGACTCGCTAATGATGTTGATGGTTGAGTTTATATATGATGCAAAGCCAGCACATAAAGCTGTGAAAGTTAAAAGCGCAAAAGGCTGGGACTAAATGATTACTGTCGTGATGATAGAAAAGGTAAAAGATGGAAGGATTAGACACAAGCATTGTAGGTAGTGCATCAGAGCCAGCAATGCGCCTCATCCCTAACGCTGAGTTGATGGAGAATGAGCGCAAAGAGGCACAAGCGCGACAATCTACTAAGAAAATAACGGGGCTAGCCGCATATGTTACTGAGCAATGGCAGTCAGCTAAACGCACTAAAGAACTGATTGAGTATGAGTTAATCGCTAATCAACGTCAACGCAATGGCACATATGAGAAAGACAAGCTTACTCAGATAAGAAAACAAGGTGGGACAGAAGTATTTCTCATGCTAACAGCAGCTAAATGTAGAGCAGCAGAGGCATGGATAAAAGATATTGTAATGAATGGACAAGATGAGCCATTCGATATAAAACCATCTGAAATACCCGAACTATCAGAGGTAGAAAGAGCAAGCGTTGAGCAAAACGTTTACATGAATGCTCAACAAGAATTAGAGGCTATGGCAATGATGGATGGAATCATCACAGTTGAAGAAATTGAAGCTATAAAACAACAGCTATTAGGTAGAGTTGAAGATTTAAATCAGGCGGTTATTGATGAATTAAAGCTGGAAGCTGAAGAATCTGCTAATAAAATGCAGGTTAAAATCATTGACCAGTTTCAAGAAGGCGGTTTCAGTGAGCAGCTTGAGCAAGTTATCTACGATATTGTGACATTCAAGGCCGGATTCATGAAAGGCCCGATGATTAGAAAGCGTAGTAAATTGGAGTGGCAACAGGGAATGAATGGTTTTGAGCCAATAGAAACGGAAGAGTTTATATTAGAGTATGAGCGGGTATCACCATTTGACATTTATCCTAGTCCAGATTCATCAGGTATTGATGATGGTTATTTGATCCACAGACAAAAGCTAACAGTTGGCAGCCTTAACGCTATGAAAGGTGTTGAAGGTTATGATGAAGGGGCAATCAATGGAGTTATTGAGGACTATGGTAAGGGCGGTTTAAGAACATGGTTGTCTCATGATTATGAGCGAGCAGAGAACGAAGACAAGCCATACGAGTACCTCAATCCATCCAGCACAATTGAAGCTATTGAGTATAAAGGCAAAGTACCAGGACTGGTATTGCTTGAGCATGGTTTCACAGAAGAAGATATTGAAGATTCAACAAACGACTATGAAGTTAATGTCTGGTTGATAGGCACATGGATTATCAAAGCGTCTATTAACGCTAACCCACTAAAATCACGTCCATATACTAAAGCATGTTATGAAAATGTAGCAGGTTCATTCTGGGGGCGTGGTGTTCCTGAACTAATGGAAGATATACAGCAGGTAACTAACGCAACAGCAAGAGCATTGATTAACAACCTGGCTATAGCATCAGGACCACAAGTAGCAGTCAATGACACAAATAGAATCCCGACAGGTGAGGATATAGAGTCTATTTACCCCTGGAAGATATGGCAGTTCACCCCTGATGTTAAAGGGAATGGGCAAAGGCCGATTGATTTCTTTCAGCCTAATATCATGACAACCCAGCTTTTAGAGGTTTATTCATATTTCTCTAAATTGGCAGATGATTACACAGGGATTCCAGCTTTTGTTCAAGGTAATGATGATGCTAAAGGCGCAGGAAAGACAGCATCAGGCATGTCAATGATAATGACTCATGCATCCAGAGGTATTAAAGATGTAATTGCACATATCGACAGAGGTATTATCCAGCCGATAGTTGAGAAAACATACATTCATAATATGCTGTTTGATGAAGATGAAACAATCAAAGGTGATGTTGACATTCAGGCTAGAGGTGCATTGTCATTATTTAATAAGGAACAAGCACAAGTCAGGCGTAATGAATTCTTGTTAGCAACAAACAATCCGGTTGATTTATCTATCACAGGCAAACAAGGCAGGGCGGCAGTATTGAGAGAAGTAGCGAAAGCACTTGATATGCCTATCGATGAGATCGTACCGGATGATGAAGAAATAGAGGCACAGATAATCCAAGAACAGCAAATGATGCAGATGCAGTCACTTGATCCGGCAGGTAATCCGGCAGGTGGTCAGGATGCTAGAGTTTTTTAATGAGAAATAACAATGATTAGATTAATAGATGGTGCTACTGGCACAACAACGAATATCGGAACAAATGTATATGCTCTTGCTGGTTCGCACCCAAGGAACGGGTTGAAGTTCCAGGTAACAATACAAACAACAGCAACCGTTCAGATTTATGTTTCAAATGACAATACAAACTGGACGAGTGTTGATAGTAAAACAGCATCAGGCGTTTATGAACAGCCATTAACATGGCCATTCGTAAAAGCAGATGTAACAGCACATACAGGCGGAACGGTTGATGTAACTCTAGCTGTTTAGTGGTGTTTTTAGGACGATTGAAATTACAAGGTAGTATTAATTAAAGAAGAGGTATAGAAAATGAGTTGGAGAGAACAGTTAAATGTAGGGGAATTAACGGTTGATTTAGTTAAAACTAAACAAAATTTACCCACAACGCAAGCAGTTACCGCAACATCAGATGGTTTAACAACAGGTTTGATTACGTTAGGTACAGCTTTTGTAGTTGCAACATCAGCAGGTGCAAACAATATTATCACACTACCAGCAGGCACAGTGGGGCAGGTTGTTAATATCTATGTTGGCGCTAATGGTTGTGAATTACGAACACCATCTGCATCAGGTGCAACAATTAATAATGTGGATAGTGATGGTACAAATGAGTTGGCTTTAGGTGCCACCACATCATACATTTTATCTTGTGTTGCTACAGATACATGGATCGCAAGAGGGTTTACTAATTTAGGCGCAGACCAGGCAGCATTGGTTCCTAACGCAGCTTGATAAACAAACCGAACATTGAAACGCTCAGGGCAATAGCGAGACTGACATATAACGAGGATTTCAAAACCATGACTAAATGGCTGGAATCCGAGTTAGTCAACATCTCAGAAGCCAATAATGAGCAACTAGATATAGTTTTAACGCGCAGGGGACAGGGCGCGGCTTCGCTGTTGAGACAATTATTGTCGATACAATCCGAGGCAGAATCTATCCTAAAAAAAATTAAACGTTGAATACATAACAGCTCAACGGTGTGAAAACCAAATAGGCTCACAAACTATCGTCGAGATGACGAGAGGAATGAAAAATGGCATTACCAAAGGCAGTACAGAAGCAGGCCGATGAAGCTGATAGATTAATTAGATAGCATCAAGAAGGGAAGGAGGCCGAAAATGAGGCTATACCCACTGAGATTGAACCAGAAATCGAAGAGAAAACATCAACACCTGATTGGGAACATAAATTTAGTGTTTTACAAGGCAAATACAACGCTGAGTTACCACGATTAAATCAAGACCTACACAATCTAAGAGATCAAATCAATAGATTGCAGGAAGAAAACACAGGATTAAAGAAAGAACCGGATAAACCTGTAGAAAGGCCGGATTTTACAGAGGTTCGTGAAGATTTAGGCGATGGTGCAGCAGATGCATTTGCTAAACAGCAGGAAACGATTGATAAGCAGAATCAATTGATTGACGAAATGAGGCAAAGTATGGCCCAGATAGGCCAGAATACTCAGCAATCAAGTGAACAGATGTTCTATTCAACCCTTAAAACGCTAGTCCCTGAATGGGAAACATTAAATAAAGATCCAAAATTCTCTGCATGGTTAGGTGAAACAGAAATCTACAGCGGAAAAACACGTCAACAATTATTAAACGAGGCCGCTAGTATATTAGATGTAAACCGAACTGCATCATTTTTCATTGAATGGAATAAGCTCACTACTAAAAAGAAATCAGGTATTGAGAAACAGGTAACACCTAGAACGAACCAATCATCAACGCAGCAAGAAGTAAAGAAAATTTGGACTCCTGTTGAGATTAAGTCGTTTTATACTGATGTTGCCAGAGGGAAGTATCGAAATAATCAAGAGCAGATGAAAGCTATTGAATTAGAGATATTTGAGTCCTCAAGAGCGCAAGCCGCAGCATAAGTTACGGTAAGCAATATTTTCACGTCGAGATGACGTTTAATTTCCACGCCCCTTTCGAGGGGTAGCAGGTATTTATTATGGCATATCCAGCCGCAGCGGGACACCCGCAACACTCTGGGATTATGATTCCAGAGGTATGGTCAGGGAAAATCCTGGCTAAGTTCTATGATTCAACGGTATTCAACATGATCGCTAACACCGATTATGAGGGAGAAATCAAGAGTCAGGGCGACACAGTACATATTCGTAACACGCCGAGTATTGTAATCCGTGACCACACAAAAGGTCAGAAGTTAAATTATGAGACTCCTGAGCCTGAAATCATTGATTTGAACATTGATAAGGGCAAATACTGGGCTTTTAATAGTGACGATGTAGACAAACATCAGTCTGATTACAATTATGTAGAAGACTGGACGCGTGATGCAGCAGAGCAGTTAAAAATCAATATTGACACTAATATTTTGGCAGATGTTTATTCTGATGCACATGCATCTAATAAAGGTTTAACAGCAGGTGTTAACTCTTCGTCTATTAATTTAGGCACAACTGGCACCCCGTTTCAGCTAACAAAGGCAAATATCGTTGATAAAATCATTGATATGGGAACAGTGTTTGATGAGCAAAACGTACCGGAAACAGGTCGTTCAGTGGTATTGCCACCCTGGGCATGTGCAATGATTAAAGGGTCTGATTTAAAAGAGTTTGGTATTAAGGGTCATGGAGTTACTGATATGTTAAATAGATTGTTAATATCAGTTATGACAGATAAATTCCCGATGGATAAGGACGTGTTGTTGGAAATGGTGAGGCGTGGCCTTGTTAAATAACAAAATATGGGAAAAAAATTGTATCGAAAACCACCTGAGGAATTATATTATTGTACTCCCTCAGACGATAAGGTTAATGTAACTAATGAAGGTTTA
>DAOVVZ010000343.1:0-3206 GCA_030636915.1 Methylomarinum sp.
AAACAATCTAGTAATGCCTCAAAACTATTAAATTCCGCACTGGCAAAAACTTTTTTTTTACAGCAAACCCAACCTGATTTTTCCTGATTGTATAACGCTAAAATTGTTTTAGTTCCACCTATATCGCCAGCAAGAATCATTACTGCCCCTCGTAACTATTAAATACCTGATATTTTTTATCCTTATCAAAAGAAACTACTTTGTAAGGGTCTTTTCTACCCCCCATTTCCATTCCCGGCGTTCCCATTGGCATTCCTGGGACCGATATCCCAATTACTGCGGGCTTAATTTTTAATAGTTTTTTTATATCTGCGGCTGGCACATGCCCTTCTATAACATAACCGTTAACCAATGCTGTATGGCATGAAGACATGCTTTTAGGAACACCATACTTATCCTTTATTTGCTGCACATCTTCTATCACATGATCAGTTACTATAAACTGATTTTCCTTTAAATGAGTCAGCCATTTACTACAACAGCCACAGCTTGGGCTACGATAAACCTCTATCTCTAAAGGCTTGATTTCTTCCGCATTAACACCAACATTTAAACTCAATAACCCACAAACCATTAACAGTTTAATCTTATTCATAATAACCCCAATTATTCACCATTTAAAGTCGCTATAATACCTCTACTTCCAGCATTATTTCTATGTTCACACAAATAGATTCCCTGCCATGTCCCCATCTGCAATCGCCCACCATTAACAGGAATTGTTAGCTCACCACCTAATATCACTGATTTCAAATGCGCGGGCATATCATCACTACCCTCTAACACATGCCGAAAATAAGGTTCATTTTCTGGTATCGCTTGATTGAAATACGCCTCCATATCAGTCCGCACATCTGGATCAGCATTTTCATTTATTACCAATGAGGCCGAGGTATGCTGAATAAACAAATGCAACAACCCAACCTTAATTTGTTTTAATTCTGGTATATCATGGACAATTTCATCCGTTACCAAATGAAATCCACGACACAGGGCCTGCATACTGATTTTTTTCTGAAACCACATTAAGTATTACCTATAAAAAAGGGAAGCAACCAATAGCAGACACAACTTATAACAAAAACCGCTATAAAATTTAAAATAAGCCCCATACAAACCATTTCAACCACCTTAATCTTACCACTACCGAAAATAATGGCATTGGGCGGTGTCGCCACTGGCAACATAAAAGCACATGATGCCGACAATGTTGCTGGCAGCATAAGCCAAATGGGTGAAACGTCAATCGCTTTAGCGGTTGAGATAAGAATCGGCATGACCAATTGAGTTGTTGCCGTATTCGATGTTAACTCTGTTAACAAATTCATACCCGCTGAAACAGACAATATTAATACCGGTAATGAAACTGACTTCAACCCTTGCAACTGTCCTGCCAAATAGACTGACAATCCACTTTCGGAAAATCCATAAGCCAATGCAAATCCACCACCAAACAACAAAATAATTGACCAAGGTAGCTCAACAAAAACTTTTTTATCTAAAATAGCACTTCCCGCTCCTTTAACGGGGATAAAAAATAATACACTCGCCATTGCCATAGCTACACTTCCATCATCAATCATCGCCCCATTGATCAATAGATCGCCCCACCCAGGTATAATTACATCACCTAACGTTAGCCCTTTTCTTGTACCCCAAAGTATTGCTGTAACCATAAAAGTAATTAATACGGTACTTTCAGCAAATGAAATTTTCCCCAATTGCTTGCGCTCATTCATTACCAACAACTTCAATTGATCAGCATTATTTAGCCCTCTTAAATAAAAAACACCAATAACGCCTAACAATACCAACAGTAAAATCGCTCCCACAGGAACTGCGATCAACATCCATTGCGCAAATCCAATCGCCTCACCAGTTTCCAATACATAAAATCGAGAAAAGACCAGGTTTGGAGCCGTTCCGACCAGAGTCATCATTCCCCCAATCGATGCTGAATAAGCAATTGATAACAATAAGCCAACAGAAAACTGCTGAGTTTGTTTTTTAGATAAAAAAAGTGCGTAGCGAGAAATAATAGCCAATGCAATTGGTAGCATCATTAATGTTGTTGCTGTATTAGAGATCCACATTGACAACCCTGCGGTTGCCACAATAAATCCTAAAACCACAAACAATGGATGTCCACCAAAATGTGTTAATACATTAAGCGCAATACGCTTATGTAAATTCCATTTTTGCATCGCCAAAGCAATCATAAACCCTCCGATTAATAAAAAAACCGTAGAGTTCATGTATTGGCTAGCTGTTGCTTTACTTGAAGCGATTCCCAAAACCGGAAAAAGAGTGAGTGGTAAAAGTGCTGTCACAGCCAGAGGAACTGCTTCTGTGATCCAAAAAATTGACATCATAACGGCAACAGCAGCCATTCGAGTTACATTATCACTACCACCAAAATCACTGTAAAAAACCATGATAAGAGGCAAGATAGTTCCAACAATTAATCCAACCCTTTTCATTGACTTCCCTATACACCCTAATTCTTTGAAAACAGCCCTCTCACAAAAGAAGACTGAATATATCCATATAAGTCAGACAACAACATCCTGCTGCAGATGTTTGAAAAATCAACGGCCTAACATCCACTGTAAAAATTATGCTGAAAACGACTAAAACCAATTAATCACTGAAACGCTCAACATAACTTTAACGATGATACTGAGGACTAAACTCATGAACTGCATCAACCATTGCCTTTACATGTTCTGGATTAACATCAGGCAAAATACCATGCCCTAAATTAAAGACATGCCCCGAACCTGAACCATATTTCTTTAAAATCATTTCTACTTTTTGCTTGATATGTTCTGGCTCAGCATATAGAGCAATAGGATCCATATTCCCTTGCAATGCAACCTTATCACCTACACGCGCTCGTGCTTTAGCTATATCTGTTTGCCAATCCAGACCCAAAGCACTATAACCAGCATCGGCCATATCCTCTAACCACAATCCCCCACCTTTAGTAAAGAAGATAGTAGGGACTTCTTGACCATCCTTGTTTGTGTTCAACAAAGATCTAACTTGTTTTGCATAATTCAATGAAAACTCATTATAGTCTTCAGTCGAGAGCATACCGCCCCAGGTATCAAAGACCATGACAGCCTGAGCACCAGCATCTATTTGCGCATTTAAATAACTTGCAACGGATGGAGCCAGCTTATTTAACATTTGATGCATAAGTT
>DAOVVZ010000116.1:0-5571 GCA_030636915.1 Methylomarinum sp.
ACTTTAAAGTCTCTATTCATTCGGTAAATGAATGATGAGAAGGGTTGTTATTGCCTTTTAAAAAGTTGATGGTCTATCCCTGAGATTGAAGGGGGGGGTAGTTAGGAAAATAGGTATACCAATCCCAATAACGCCCATTTCCGAGTGCATAATGTCTGGGTATTGTTAGGACACTCAACAAATTTATTCCATGTCTCACAGCAGACTTCCACTATATGTTCATAATCTTTAAAGCACCGGTTTGCCAAGTCTCGTTGTCGTGACTGTTGCCAAACTTGTTCAACCGGGTTAAGTTCTGGCGAATAAGGAGGTAGCGGCACAATTGATATGTTTTTGGACATTTCAAGCTTCCCTGTTAAATGCCATGCCACCTTATCAACATTAAGACTGCATGCTTGCCTTCTGTCACTGAACTGGAAATTACATCAAGATGGTATTGCATGCCTTCAGTATTTGCTTTGGGCATAACAATGCCGGCAGCTTTGCCATTAGCAGGACATACAGCACCAAATAAATAGGCTGCGTTAAATTGCTGTTGTCGAATAATGCGAGGGCGTGTGTCTTTATTCGCCCAAATACGAGTCACCGTTCCTCGCTGTCCTACCCGTGCTTCATATTGAAACCAAACCTCAATATCCTTTCTATCAACATCAACCGGAATTAGTGATATTTTTAGCTGAGATTAAGATATTTCACCATCTTTTAATGCCTGTAGTGTTTCATCTAAATCATATTGAACCTCTTCAATAGTCTCTAAAATAACTTGAGGTGCATGGGACTGTAGAGCGATATTTTTGATTAAGATAAATGAATTTTTCATAATAGCTAGGTTGCGAACCGATTCCCAGCTGGTCGCTTCATCAATATGAAAAAGCAGTTTGGCTGCATTATCAAAATTATAATTTTCAACTACAGACTCGCGTAGTAAAGACCATGAGCCTTGAAGGTCTGATAAAACAGTCTTGTGATAATGCGTTGGCTCTGTAATAAAAGTCATTCAAAATAGATGAGTGTTAAATAATTTAAAATTCTAACAGTTGCAGGCTATAGTGACCATTCAAAGATGGAGTGTGGGGAAGCCTAAATGGGGCTGATAATGCAAGCAGTTTTGATGTCGATTTTGTATTGAAAACAATAAATACCTTAGCAGCAATAATTGAAGAAAACATTAAAATAATGTATTGATAAGAAAGCCGACTGTTAGCATTATATTAAAAAATAATAGTTACCAGTGTTGTAAAAAAGCACTGACTGGTTTTAATAAAACAGCTACTATCAATGAATCGAATAATCACTACTGGGAGTAATAGATGATATGTGATTACAGTAAAGTTTTAAACTATGCGAAAGACGGTGAATGGGATATTGCTCATCAGTTAATTCAATCACATTCAGATAAGACATCGTGCCTTATACACGCCTATTTGCATAGAATAGAAGGTGATTTATCCAATGCAAATTATTGGTATGCACGTGCAGAATCGATGATGTCAGATAATACACTTGAAGAAGAGTTAAATCGGCTTTATCTACTTGTGAATAACCTCAGTGAATCGCAATGACCTTTTTGTTTATGTGACCTTAATTGTTAAGGATCCTCTGATCAAGTCATGAACTCATACCTTATGCTCAGAATATCCAGCTTCTGCGTTAAAAATCTTCGCAATAGCCTGCTATTACGTGCGATTTTTTCCTTGAACCTAAATATTCTGAACATAATTTACTTCGCCCAGACTTAATCAGAGGTCCCTTAAGTAATTCCAAAGCTCTTTTATCTGCTCCAGAAGGTAATGAAGATGATGAGTTTATCCAGACATTAATATCTTGCCACAAAATAGAAGCCTGAAGATCACGTAATAACATATGGTAACCGTTTTCATAAAAAGCAATAAGAGGGTGATTGGATTTGTCAGTGGTTAGGTTATGAAGAAATTGGTAAGTTGGTTCTTTGGGAATAATCTCATCTTTCTCACCATAAAGTATTAGGGTGTTTGTTGAAATACGATTAGCGCTGGAAAAGGCGTGATCCATTAAATCGGTCAATCCACTAATCGATTCAACACGTGTTTCTTTTATAACAAGAGGGTCTTGGCCTAAAGCAATCAACATATCAATATTATCAGAAGGTTTAATATCTAAATCACTAACTGTCAAAGTCATCCATGGAACCGTATGAGACAAAGTCCATAGCAATACATTTTGATACCAAGGCATAGTCTCTCTTGCCCACACAGCTGGAGCCACTAAAATAATGCCATAAACAGGTAATGCTGAAGGTTGGGTTACAGTAGAAATAACAATAGCACCTCCCATACTTTCACCTAATAGAAAAACGGGAATAGTTGGATGCTTATCTTTTACTAATCGAATAAAACAGGCTAAATCAGAGCTGTAAGTATCAATGCCTGCCCATAGCCCTCGGTTTTTGGTTCTGCCAAAACCACGTTGATCATAAGCATAAGATAGTGTGTTATGTTGGCTGAAATAATTGCCTGTTTGCTGGAAAAAATTGCTGTAATCATTAAAGCCATGAATAGCAATAATGATGGATTTAATGCCCTGTTCAGACGGTTTCCATGATTTTAATGGTAACTCCGTTCCATCGGGGGTAATAAACAAATTATTTACAATTTGACCGTTTGAAACAGCAATACCCGAAGGGTGGATGTTTGGAGTGCAGCCTGTTACTAACTGAATTAGCAATAGAACTAGTAACAGTCGGTTAACCTCTTTGAATAAAGATTTTCTAATCATTATTTACTATAACTCTTAACAACTACCTGTAGGTAGAATGTAAACAATCAACTCCATTTTATACTGAAATGACCACCCTCTATTATTACCATAAAGATTTTTACAACATGATACAGGGCTAGATCACCCTGAAAGTCCTGACTGATTAAATCATATCAATGCGGCTTTAAAAGATGAATGGTTATTTTTAGCCGCTGATGTACCTGCGGACATAACAAAAAATGGATATGACCAATTCAGGTTTTATTTTCATGTGGATATTGATCCTGTCATTAGCATTGAACGGATTCATGTTGATCGGTCAGTCTCTAAGAAACCAGGTGGCATCAGACAAACAACCGTTAAATGGCAAGGTTAAAAAAAGGCGATATTTAGGCAAACTAGGCAAACAAAAAAACCGTGTGGTTGATGATTCAGTAAAATAGCTGGTTTCAAAATAACATTAACTTGGTGAGTACATTTTGGCCAGAAGATCACAAACCACCTACGAACTTTATCTCTGTGAAAAACCCTCGCAAGGCCGTGATATCGCCAGAATTCTTGGTGCAAACCAACGAGGTGATGGCTTTCTTCACGGCGATAAACTAATCGTCAGCTGGTGTATTGGTCATTTGCTGGAAATGATCCCACCCGACGAATATGATGCAAAATACAAGCGCTGGTCACTAGCCCATTTACCAATATTGCCGCAAGACTGGAAAATGGCACCCAAAAAGTCCACCAGTAAACAACTAACGGTCATAAAAAATCTGTTAAAACGGTGTCATAGTGTGGTGATAGCAACCGATGCTGATCGCGAAGGCGAAACTATTGCCAGAGAGGTATTGGATTATTTTAACTATAAAGGATCAAGCCGCAGGTTATGGTTATCTGCGCTAGATACCGTGAGTGTCAAAAGGGCATTAGAAACAATAAAGCCCAGTGAAGAAACCGAGCCACTTTATTATTCTGGTTTAGCCAGAGGTAGAGCTGACTGGTTGATAGGCATGAATTTAACCAGAGCTTTTACCTTATTAGCTAATGACAGACAAGTCCGCTCAGTAGGGCGAGTGCAAACGCCAACTTTGGCTTTGATCGTTAAACGTGATAGGGAAATTTTAAATTTCAAGGCCGTACCTTATTACGAAGTCATGGCCTACTTCAAAACTAATAATGGCATTGACAATGAACTACTGGAAACAAAATGGCGCAATCCAAAAGCGCAGGGTGACGAGAAAAAACAATGCTTAGATAAACAAGAGGCTCAAGCAGTGATTGATCGCTGTCAACAGCAAATGGGCATAGTCACAACTGCAACAACGGCCAGAAAGAAACAACCACCGCCATTACTTTATAACCTATCAGGTTTGCAGCAAGAAGCTTCAAGACGCTGGGGGTACGGTGCTCAAGATGTACTGAATATTGCTCAAGCACTTTATGAAACCCATAAACTGACTTCCTACCCAAGAAGTGATTGTGAATATCTGCCATTAAGTCAATTTAGTGATGTAAATAGCGTGTTACAAGCGCTGGTTAAAAATGATAACGGCCTTAATGCCCTGATTGCACAAGCAAATAAAAAACAAAAATCACGAGTTTGGAACGACAAAAAAATAACCGCTCACCACGGTATTATCCCCACGCAAGCAACACCTGGTATTAATCGCCTGACTGATAAAGAGTTTAATATTTATAATCTCATTCGCCGTCGTTATATCGCACAGTTTTTTCCAGATTATGAATACGATCAAAGTACTATTGTCGTCACCATTAAATCGGATCAATTTAAAGCCAGCGGCAGGATTGCCAGAGTCAAAGGCTGGAAGATAGCTTTGGAAGCAGAAACAACACCAGTAAAAACAAACCTATCAAAATCAGCAGGTGAGGATAATAACAAAGAATTACCTGCAGTTAAAAAAGGCGAGGAATTACTTTGTGACCATCTAAAGCTATTGGATAAGCTTACCAAACCACCCAAACATTACACCGAAGGCACACTGATCAAAGCCATGGAAACTATAGGCACACAAGTAACCGATAAAGTAATGAAAAAGATCCTCAGAGAAACGGCGGGATTAGGAACGCAAGCGACGAGAGCCAATATCATTCAAACCTTATTTCAGCGGAAATTTATTCAACAAGAAAAGAAACTGTTAAAAGCCACACCATTGGGTTTTAACTTGATTGATGCAGTACCTAACACAATCAAAGATCCTTTATTAACAGCACAGTGGGAGCAACAATTAGATGATATTGCTAATAGCAAAGGACAAGATATAAATGGCTTTTTAAAGCAACAAATTGATCTACTAAAATCCATAGTGATGCAGGTTAAAACGCCAAAATCAAATAATAGAATTCAGGCTGGCAGAAATACAAACGCAAACACTAAGCCATCAAAACAAGTTAAGGCGGGTGACTCATGCCCTGAATGTAACAACACATTGGAAACCCGTAGTGCTATCCGAGGAAAGAGAGTAGGGCAAGACTATATTGGGTGCAGTAATTTTCCTGATTGTCGTTTTTATTATTGGCCATAAATTGTACTGACTCAGACTTAATCAAGCGGCATCCTGTTTTTGATCATCCGTTTGTTTAATTCCATCGATAAATTTAACCCCCGTTATAACATCAGCTAAATGTTTGTAGTCTCTTAATCTGTGCCATGTTTTTTTGGGCTGCTTCCATTAATTAAAGGCCATCGTTAACGTGGTAATACGACTGCCACAGTTTTTCATTTTATTTGTGCGCAGCCTTACAGTAGCAAATACAGATTCTATCGGGTTCGTCGTCCTGATGTGCTGTCATGTCTCGGCTGGATAATCATAAAAAATAATG
>DAOVVZ010000130.1:0-5258 GCA_030636915.1 Methylomarinum sp.
AATTAACTCCGGCAGTTCAGCTAATGTTACCCCTGATTTTGATGCTTCAGCACTGATATTCACTTGCAAACAAATATTTAAGTCGGGGAGATGTGCTGGGCGCTGCTCACTCAATCGTTTGGCAATTTTTAATCGATCAACGCTGTGCACCCAGCTAAAATTCTCTGCTATGGGTTTGGTTTTATTCGACTGAATAGGGCCGATAAAATGCCAGGTAATATTAAAAGCTGCTAACGCCTGCTGTTTAAGCAAGGCTTCTTGTAGATAACTCTCCCCAAAATGACGCTGCCCTGTTTGATAAGCCATTGCTACATCTGAGGCTGGCTTGGTTTTACTTACTGCTAATAACTGCACACTGCCCTTATCACGCCCTGCGGCGTATTCAGCATGTCGTATTTGTGAGTTTATTTTATTAAATCGTTGCTTTATATCATTCATAAAAAATAACTAAAAAAGAGTTAGCACTATTAAACCTCATGACTTCAAAAAAACAAAGAGATAGACTATGGTATAAACATATTCATTTTAATCATATTGAGGGTATTCCATGGACATTGCTGAATTATTGACCTTTTCAGTTAAGAACAAAGCATCTGATTTACATTTATCTGCCGGTCTCCCTCCAATGATCAGGGTTGATGGCGATATCCGTAGAATTAATATCCCTGCACTCGATCATAAAGAAGTCCACGCACTGATTTATGACATTATGAATGACAAGCAACGCAAAGATTATGAAGAATTTCTAGAAACTGATTTCTCTTTTGAATTACCCGGTGTAGCTCGATTTCGTGTTAATGCATTTAATCAGGAACGCGGCGCTGCTGCGGTATTTAGAACGATTCCATCAGAGATATTATCCTTAGAAGACTTAAAAGCCCCCAAATTCTTTGAAGAACTTTGTAAAAAACCGAGAGGCATGGTTTTAGTCACAGGACCTACAGGTTCTGGTAAATCAACAACACTTGCAGCCATGGTTAATCATATTAATGTGAATGATTATGCTCATATATTAACCGTTGAAGATCCTATCGAATTTGTTCACACCAGCCAAAAATGCTTAATCAACCAACGAGAAGTCCACAGAGACACCCAAAGCTTTAATGCTGCATTGCGTTCTGCTTTAAGGGAAGATCCTGATATTATCCTTGTCGGTGAGATGCGAGATTTAGAAACCATTCGCCTGGCTTTATCTGCGGCTGAAACAGGTCACTTAGTGTTCGGTACATTACACACCACATCAGCAGCTAAAACCATTGACCGTATTATTGATGTGTTCCCTGCCGCTGAAAAAGATATGATTCGTGCAATGCTATCTGAATCGTTACAAGCCGTTATTTCTCAAACCCTGCTCAAAAAAGTAGGTGGCGGACGAATTGCAGCGCATGAAATTATGGTGGGCACACCAGCTATCCGTAACTTAATCAGAGAAGCCAAGGTTGCTCAAATGTACTCAGCCATTCAAACAGGGCGCAAAGACGGCATGCAAACACTGGATCAAAACCTTAAAGAACAAGTTGATAAAGGCTTAATTACTTCCAAAATGGCCATGGGTAAAGCGGTAAACAAAGACATGTTCCGTTAATCCTCTTAATCACTTTGTAGGGTGAGCAAGGTGCGCTTCGTTCCTCAGCACACCCTATAGACTGTTAGCATAGAAAAAAAGTAACCCCACCCTCGTATTATTTTCTTCTGTCTTTTATTAATTCGTAGGCTTTTCTAATTTTTTGCGTTTTCTCTTTTGCAATCACCATCATCTCTTCAGGCAAGCCTTTTGCTACCAATTTATCGGGGTGATGCTGGCTCATTAATCGACGGTAAGCTTTTTTAACTTCGGCATCTGCTGCTGATTCAGAAACACCTAACACGGCATAAGCATCATTCAAATGATCCGCCGTTTGCCGTTGTTGAGCATGCCCATAGAATCGTTGTTGCGCCTGAAACTGTAATTTAATTCGTTCATAATCAAAGCGAGAAACACCTAAATGTGTGCAAATTTTTCGCAGCACACCCTCTTCTGCCTGATCCAGCACACCATCGGCATAAGCGGCTTGTATCTGAATTTCTAGAAACATACGGATTAAATGCGTCCGTCGATGACATTCTTTACGAAACTGGTCTAATACCTCATTAATTGGGAAATCATTGCCTTTCCCCTGATTAAACAGATTAATTGCAGCTTTTCGCATATCCTCGGTTAAAGCCAATTCATCCATAATCCGTTTGGCAAGATTAATTTCAGCAGTTGTCACTTTGCCATCAGCCTTTGCAATATGCCCCATCACCGAAAAAGTTGCGGTAAAAAAAGCCATTTGCACACGATGTTGATCACCACTTCCTAATCGGTCATCAATCTCAACGCCTTCTAATCCGGCATCAAACTGATGCCCTACAGATGCACCAAGTATTGCACCTAAAGGCCCGCCCAGCAGAAAACCAAATGCGCCACCAATAACTTTACCCAACCAACTCATCGTTTTTTTATCCTTCTCTATAAAAATTGCTTCCGCCCAGTATATTACACTTTACACCAATCAACTTTTCATCCATTTTCTCATCACTATGCCATTGCCTTTCATATTTAATGATAAAATGACCCAATTCGTAAAACATATCGGTTTAACAAGAGATTATGAACGCTCCTGCTGCACTTTTTGACTCATCACTTTCAAATTTAAAACTACTATCTCGCGGTAAAGTCCGTGATATTTATGAAATTGATGATAAACATTTACTTATCGTAACAACGGATCGCTTATCTGCATTTGACGTTGTTCTTCCAGACCCTATTCCAGGTAAAGGTCGCGTATTGACCAGTGTGTCTAATTTTTGGTTTAAGAAGATGAAGCATGTCATCCCTAACCACTTAGCCGACTTAACCTTAGAAGAGGTTATTCCTGATGCAGAAGAACGCGCCCAAGTCAGTGGCCGCTCAATTATCGTTAAGCGTTTAAAACCACTGCCTGTAGAAGCGATTGTCCGTGGTTATTTAATTGGTTCTGGCTGGAAAGATTATCAAGATTCAGGCGCTGTTTGCGGCATAACCTTACCCGAAGGCTTGCAACAAGCTCAGCAACTACCCGAGGCTATCTATACGCCGTCTTCTAAAGCGGCTGTGGGCGACCATGATGAAAACATTAGCTTTGAGAAAACCATTGCTTTATTAGGCAAAGAAATGGCCAATAAAGTCAAAGAAGCCAGTATTCAGCTTTATACTGAGGCGGCTAAATTTGCCAAAGAGAGAGGTATTATTATTGCCGATACCAAATTTGAATTTGGTTTAGATGATGATGGCACTTTATATTTGATCGATGAAGCCTTAACCCCTGACTCATCAAGGTTCTGGCCTGCTGAGCTATACCAGGTCGGTATAAGCCCACCAAGTTTTGATAAACAGTATATCCGTGATTATTTAGAAACGCTGGATTGGGACAAAACCGCACCGGGACCTTCTTTACCTAAAGAAGTGACTGATGTTTGTGCTAAAAAATATGCTGAAGCTGAAGCTAAATTGACTCAAGCATAGGTAGATATTTAACCTGCACTGCCCATCATTATTGGTGATGGGCATGTCGCTATTCGTTCCTTTGCCCATCCTACTTGACCTATAACAAGCCATGTTCGGCAAAGGAATACGGTTGTCCATCACCAATAATAAAGTGATCCAGCACTCGAATATCAAATAAATCAAGCCCTTGTTTTAGCTTCTCAGTAATATGTTTATCCGCCTGACTCGGCTCATTAATCCCAGATGGATGATTGTGAGCAAATATCACTGCTGCCGCATTATGAAATAAGGCTCTTTTTGCTACTTCGCGTGGATAAACACTGGCTCCATCTATCGTTCCTCTGAACATTTCTTCTAACAAAATAACTCTGTGCTGATTATCCAGAAATAAACAGGCAAACACTTCATAGCTATAGCCTCGTAATTGTGCACTGAGATAAGCCCGGGTTGCTTGCGGACTGGTTAAAGCATCGCCTCTTTGCAATACTTCAACAAAATGTCGCTTTGCCATTTCCATCACCGCTTGTAACTGGGCATATTTGGCATCGCCTAAACCTTTACCTTGGCAAAACTGTATCTGGTCAGCATCTAATAACGCTTGTAACGAACCAAACTCATCTAATAACTCTCTTGCCAAATCAACGGCTGACTTGCCTTTTATGCCTATACGCAAAAAAATTGCCAATAATTCTGCATCCGTTAGTGCCTCCGAGCCTTTAGCTAATAACTTTTCACGTGGACGTTGATCAGCTGGCCAATCTTTAATCGACATACTTACCCCTGACACTAGGCAAAATTTAAGCATAGAAGAATTCCCATTAATTTGCCATAATTAACAGATATTTAACACTATTGGACAAAACAATTAATAAACGTATTTTAGTTGGCATTTGTGGCGGTATCGCTGCCTACAAATCAGCCGAATTAGTCCGCCTATTACGCAAACAAGGATGTGAGGTCAGAGTTGTGATGACTCAGGCCGCCATGCAATTTATATCACCCCTCACTTTTCAAGCCTTATCGGGCAATCCTGTTGCTACTGAATTACTGGATAGCGAGCAGGAAAACGCAATGGGACATATTAACCTTGCACGCTGGGCAGATAAAATTGTTATCGCGCCAGCTACGGCGAATAGTATTGCTAAATTTAGTCATGGTTTAGCGGATGATTTACTGTCCACACTTTATTTGGCGACAAACTGTCCGATCTATATTGCACCGGCAATGAATCAAGCCATGTGGAACAAGGCAGTTACCCAAGAGAATATTCAACGTCTACTCAAGCATGGTATTCAGTTAATTGGTCCTGAATCAGGCGACCAAGCCTGTGGTGAAACCGGGTTTGGCAGAATGTCAGAAGCTAGCGCAATTTGTACAGCGCTCACCAAAGAACAGCCTAATAATGCTATTTTAAAAGATACCAATGTCCTGATCAGTGCAGGACCAACCAGAGAACCTTTGGACCCCGTACGTTACATTACTAATCGCAGTTCTGGGAAAATGGGCTATGCTTTAGCTGAAGCTGCATTAAATGCCGGTGCAAATGTTACCTTAGTCAGTGGCCCAGTTACACTTCCCGCACCTAAAGATGTAAATACCATCTATGTAGAAACAGCTGAACAAATGCATCATGCCGTTATATCCCATGCAAGTAACAATAGTATTTATATTGGTGCTGCTGCTGTTGCCGACTATAGCCCAGCAACAATAAGTGCTGAGAAAATAAAAAAACAGGCGACAGAATCGCTAA
>DAOVVZ010000259.1:0-3857 GCA_030636915.1 Methylomarinum sp.
GAAAGATCAAGTTGGCTCCTTGATATATTTATCGTAATTGAAATGGTCAGGATAACAAGTTCATCTTTTTAGCCGCAAATTTATGGGATTTGAATTTAGAATGTCGATAAAAATGGAGCACTTAAAGAAAGAGTTTTGCTCTTTAAATTAATTGGCAACATCTCTACTGGCTAGGTTTTATTTATGATCAACCATCATATTTATAACCAATGCCATAAATAGAACGGATATATTCAGTTCCATTGCTTAAAGTAGACAGTTTTTTTCGTAAATTTTTGATATGGCTATCAACCGTTCTATCAGAGACAACACGATAGTCTTGATATATCAGAGTAATGATCGATTCACGGTTATAGATACGTCCAGGGTGATGGTATAACAAGGATAATAGATTAAACTCAATGTTAGAAAGCTCAATTTCCTGATCATTCAAACGAATGCTGCAACGGTTATTATCAAGTACCAATAACGCTTCAGCATGACTATCACGGTTATATAGCTTAATCAGGCTATTAATACGGGCAATAAGCTCTTTAGCACTATAGGGTTTACAAATATAATCATTAGCGCCTGTTTCAAAGCCAATTAAACGATCTAATTCATCCACTTTAGCCGTCACCATAATAATGGGTATATCAGAAAACACCCTAACTTCCTGACAAATTTGAATGCCATCTTTTCCCGGTAACATTAAATCAAGAATGACAATATCGGGGGCATGTTGTTTAATCCAATCAACCGGCTCTAAACCATTATCAATAATATGAGCAGTCATCCCTGAGTTTTCAATAAACTGTTGCAATAATGAGGCTAGTTCAGGCTCATCTTCGACAATTAAAACGGTTCTCACAATAAATTCTCGCTATTAAGTAACGGTAATGTCATTGAAACTTTCAAACCACCCAGTGAGGAATGATCTAGTTGGATGGTTCCATCATGAGCAAGGATAATAGTTTCACAAATAGATAAACCTAAGCCAGAGCCCCCCGTATTTCGACTACGTGAGCTATCAACCCGATATAAACGATCAAATAAACGGGTTAAATCCTTATCGCTAACAGCGGGTGCAGTGTCTTCAATAATAATCTGTAATAGTGAAGAAGGTGCTGTTAGCGTGACCTGAATCATACCGCCTTCAGCGGTGTAATTAAGGCTGTTATTGAGCAAATTACTAAATACTTGATAGAGACGTTCCCAATCAGCACGTATCATGGGGTGAGAGGGTAACTGCATGTTAGTTTCTAAAACCAGCTTTCTATTTTGAGCTAAAGCGGCATAGAGTTCGAGTAATTCATCAAATAGTAAAGCAACTTCAAAGGTCTCGTATTGTAAGGCAAGTTGGTTTATTTCTGCCTTGGACAAGGTGTATAAATCTTCAATAAGTCTATGCATTTGTCCCAGTTTTCGTTGCAATAACTCATAACTTTGTTCCTTATTACCCAAGCCTTCTTGCAAAGCTTCCACCTGTAATTTTAAAACAGCAATCGGGGTGCGTAATTCATGAGACACATCAAGCATTAATTGTTTTTTATTATCCAGCATCTTTTGCTCTTTTAGCCGTGCAACTTCCAGTTTTTTATTGGCTAATTGTAAAACGCTTTCACGATCAGCCAAATCTTGAGTACGTTCTATCACCTTCTGCTCCATGTCTTCTGCAAAAGAGTGCAGTTCTTTATGGGCCACAGACAGTTTCTTAGCCATCTCATAAAAAGCATTTTGTAAAACAGAAATTTCATCATTTTCTTGCGTTTGAATAGCTAAGCCTGATTGTCTGGCTGGGAGGTTTTCTAAACTTAATTTATCCACCAAAAGCCTCAAGTCAGTTAAAGGTTTACTGATAATGGAGCGCGCCAAATATAAAAAAATAACCCACAATGCGATACTTTTAACTACCGCATTAATCAACAAGAACATAAAGCCCACTTTTAGTCGATGAAAGACCACCTGAGAGCTGGAATAAAGGATGATTTGTCCCATGGAATGGGGTTGATCCCTGTGTATATAATCTAATGATTGTTTAAAGGATAAAGTGTCTAATAAAAAAAGGTTGATAAGATGCTGATTTTGCTTATTAGTAAGATTATTTGAAGATGATGCATCTGCGGTATTAGAAGTAATGCCAGTGTTTACTACAACTTCTCCATATACATTAATACCGTGCCTGGATACATCCGTGTGGGGGCCCTTGGTGCCTTTGACATTTGATTTTACCTGATCGGTATTCTGATCCCATAAGGCTTTAGATAAACCCGATTGCATAGCATGGCTAGCCATTTTCAACTCAGTATTTATGTTAGATTTTGTGTTAAGCAATTCGGCTAAAATTTGTAAACTGGTTAAGCTAATGGTCACGACAACAAAATAAGCAAATACTTTTTTGAAAAGCTTAGTACTAATGGAATCCGCAAGTGGGACTACAGGTGTTTTTTTGTTGTGGTTATTTGCTGCAATCAATAGCGTTCCAAAATGGCTAAAAAAGTCGGATTATGAATATAAAAATAGCACTGCTTGAAAGGATAGTCCATGAAAACTAATGATCTTAGTTAAGTAGTCAAAGTATTAAAACGATTTTAATCATCTTCCATATTCACTGCACATTTGGTTGTTATTCTGGCTTTTCAAAAATCTATAAATATAAATAAGAAGCGAATGATGATGAGTTTAATAGAGGTCATGGGGTTAAAGCGCAATGAGTGCTTGGAACAGCATTTTGAGAAGGAAGAAAGGCCTGAAAATTGATTAAATAGCCGATATTTAATCATGGATTTCTGAGTCTTTTTTTTATAGTAGCATCGCTTGCCACTTTTGAAGTGACTACACTAAATTCTGGAAATGACTATATTGTCACACGTAGATTACGAAATTCAGTAAAAGCTGGGTAACTTTGTGTCCGAAATAGTGTTAACACATCAACCTAGTTAAGAAATATACTAATAAATCAAGGAATAATTAATGAAAAGTATTATAGTTAAATTAATCGGAGTCACAGCATTGTTTGCTGTCTTTACAGTATCAGCAAAAATAGTTGAAGTTGGTAGCGTATCACCACCGCTGGAGTGGCGGCCTAACAATGGAGAAAGCACACTTACCGTGCAATTTGCTCCTGACTTACCATTGGGTTGTAATCTTGACAGTCCAACTAGATATTTTTGTTATAACGAATATAGAAACACTAGTGATGCAGAATCTGTAACAAGTCATATTTACTTGCAGGTAATAGATCGAATCCCAGATAATCTATTAAATACTTACAATCACACTGCAACACATACTGCCCGTTTCGAGACTGGCGACTTTAATGGTAGTGGAAAAGCAATACCGGCAATCGTTTCCGGGTTAATACAATCTTCAGGAACAGTAGCCACCGGTGTACTTTCAGTTGAAGGGTGGGCTGCCTTTGGTGTAAAGATGGAAATCTACCAGTCACCTGCTGACTCATTTGCAAACGCACAATTGATTGGAGGGACAAGTGCTATATCAGAAGGCTGCGCCGCTACAGTACCGAACACGTTAGAATTATTTGAGCCTTGTCGTAATGTTTTCTCCAACGATGTTCCGGTATCCATCCCCGTGCTACTCACCGAAAATTCCTTTTATTTTGTAGTGGTCACGACTAGTTGTGACGCTCAAGGAATAGATGTAAGCTGTTACGGCACTGAGTTTGTGTTTGATATAGAGGATAAAAATAGTAAGGGAATTAGGACTGTGGCAGCCGATTTTGTAGTTAGCGTAGCTGCAGCTGCTGAAGTTACCGAAGGGATAATGGATCAATTAGAAGGACAACAAGCTGATCTTATAACGAAACTTGGCGATATTGAGGGGCAAGTGTCGCTGCATAATAATGACATTAAGAGTCA
>DAOVVZ010000221.1:0-4169 GCA_030636915.1 Methylomarinum sp.
CACCTTGTTTTCATCACTAACAAACTCAAAATAAGCTTCATCCAACACACAAATAACAGCACTAGGTAATGCGCTAATAAATTTTTCTAAAGCCGTTGCCGCTAGCAAGGTGCCAGTTGGATTATTTGGATTAGCACTAAATACCAACCGTGTCTTTTCATTGACACCGGCTAACATTGCATCCAAATTGTGCCCATAATTTAATGCAGGAGCAACTCTAGCCGTTGCTCCTACCGCTTGCGTTACCAGAGGATAGACCGCAAATGCATGCTGAGAAAAAACCACTTCCAGATCAGGGGTTAAAAAAGTTCGAGCCACTAATTCTAAAATTTCATTAGAGCCATTACCTAAGGTTATTTGCTCCGCTGAAATACCCGTTTTTTTTGCTAATGCCTGTTTTAAGGAAAAACCATTACCATCTGGGTAACGTGACAAATCAGATAAGGTCTCTTCAATTGCTGATTTTGCTTTAGAACCCAGCCCCAATGAATTTTCATTTGATGCTAATTTAACAATTTCAGTTAAACCTAATTCTCTCTCTAATTCTTCAATTGGCTTTCCTGCGGTATACGGAACCAACTTTTGCACACCAGTAACCGCAAGGTTAAATATTGTATTAGTATTTTTCATAATAATTTAGATAAAAATGACAAGGATCTAGAGTTAAATAACTGCTTTAGGGTATGAACCTAATATATTTAACAAATTAACATTCCCTTTTAACGACTCTAAAGCCTTAACTACATTTTCATCGTCTTTATGGCCAATAATATCTATAAAAAACACATAATCCCAGAGTCCTTGTTTAGAAGGCCTGGATTCAATATGTGACAAACCAATACCATACTCTGCAAATGGTTGAAGAATTTTATGTAATGAGCCAGCCTTGTTATCAGTAGAAACCAACAACGATGTCTTATCTAAACCAGTAGAAACAGGCTGTTGCTGACCGATAATGATAAAACGGGTAGTGTTATTCGATTCATCTTCAATATTTTTCTCTAAAATATTAAGTTTATATAAATCCGCAGCAACTTCACCAGCAATCGCCATTTTATCTTTACTCTCAGACGCTAATCTAGCAGCCTCAGCATTACTGCTAACAGGCGTACGTACCGCATGCGGCAAATGAGCGTCTAACCATTGACGACATTGAGCCAGAGATTGCTGATGAGAAAAGACTTCAGTAATATCTTTAAAATTGTCAACATGCCCCATTAAGTTCTGATGCACTCTGATTTCAACTTCACCACAAATTTGTAATGTTGAAGATATAAAGCGATCTAATGTATGCGTAATCACTCCTTCCGTTGAATTTTCTACCGGAACCACACCAAACTGACAATGTTGCTGCTCTACCTCGGTAAAAATATCATCGATATTAGCAACAGGCACCGTATGAACCGCTTGCCCAAAATGCTTAAAGGTTGCTTGTTGAGTAAATGTTCCTTCCGGCCCTAGAAAAGCCACTTCCAGTGGCTTTTCTAAAGCCAGGCAGGCAGACATTATCTCTCTAAAAAAGCGAGCCGTTGTTTCATCAGATAGCGGTCCGGGGTTCAGCTCTTTAATACGACGCAAGACCAAAGCTTCGCGATCAGGTCGATAAAAAGTACCTGTTTCTCCCTCAGATATTTTGGTTCTAGCAACTTCCATCGCACATGTTGCACGCTGATTAATCAATTGAAGTATTTGACTATCAATTGTATCAATTTGATCTCTTAATTCTGAAAGTGGGATTATGTCTGTCATTTCGATTTTATAAAGCCTTTTTACCTATCCGTTGTCTCATACCAAACACCCAAGGGTTCACATAAGACTTTTATATAAGAGCAACTGAAAAAGAGAATTATTTAGCTTCTCCTCGGTAACTGCTCCTGCGTTACTCTACCTTTTGCATCCATACAGTCGTCACCCAACCCGCCCCATAAAGGGAGGACTTAAAGCAACTTGCTATCAATCAACTTAGCCGTGCGTTCTTTCAAATTCAGCCATAAAATCAATCAAAGCATCTACGCCTTGCTCTGGCATAGCGTTATAGATACTTGCACGCATTCCGCCGACTGAACGATGACCTTTTAATGAACTTAAACCGTTTGCTGTCGCAAGACTCAAGAATTCTTTATCTAACTCAGCATTCGCCAGCACAAAAGGTATATTCATTCGTGAACGAACAGCTATATCAACAGGATTAGAATATAAAGCAGACTGCTCAATTGCTTGATACAATTTATCAGCCTTTACTTTATTATGCTGCTCCATCGCCGCGATACCACCTGACTCTTTCACCCATTTAAGCACCAGACCGACCAAATACCAATTATAGGTTGCCGGTGTATTAAGCATAGAATCATTCTTTGCTTGCTGCTCATAATCCAGTACTGATGCAATATTTTTATCTGCATGACCAACCAAATCATCACGAACGATTACAACAGTAACGCCGGCAGGCCCCATGTTTTTTTGAGATCCAGCATAAATAATGCCGAATTTACTGACATCAATAGCTCGAGATAAAATATTAGATGACATATCAGAAACTAATGGCAAATCACCAAAACTAGGTACATCTTGAAACTCTACCCCATGAATAGTTTCATTATCTGTGTAATGCAAATATGCCGCCTGCTCATCCACATTCCAAGATGAATAATCAGGAATAGCGGTAAAATTTGATGCTTTAGCATCTGCCGATACAATCACATCGCAATATTTCTTAGCTTCTTTAATGGCTTTTTCAGACCAAGCACCAGTATTTACATAACAAGCTTTTGCTTTACCTTGCAAAATATTCTGAGGAATACCCGCAAACTGGCCTGTTGCGCCACCTTGTAAAAACAGAACCTTATAATTATCAGGTATATTAAGCAGATCAATTAAGTCAGTTTTCAATTCCTCGGCAATAGACATAAATTCTTTGCCGCGATGACTCATCTCCATCACTGACATGCCAGTATCACGCCAATCTAAAAATTCCTCTTTAGCCTTTAACAATACTTCTTCAGGTAATGTCGAAGGCCCCGCACTAAAATTAAAAATTCTACTCATTATTATTTCTCTTCTTCCGAATTATCTTGCTCTGGGTTAGTTTCTGCATCAACTATTAGCTCTTCGCCAATTTCAGACTTATCCAATGACTCATCATCTTCATCAGGTAATCCATCAACACGGTCTACACCAACCACTTTTTCTTTTTTATCAAGACGAATAACGCGTACGCCTTGTGTATTTCGTCCGACCACTGAAATCTCATCTACACGCGTTCTAACAAGTATGCCACCGCTAGTGATCAACATAATTTCATCAGTATCTTCAACTAATGTGGCACCCACTATTGCCCCATTACGCTCGGATGTTTGCATAGCGATCATGCCCTGCCCGCCACGCTTATGACGAGTAAACTCTTCTAATTTCGTGCGTTTACCATAGCCATTTTCAGTGATATTTAAAACAGTACCCTCAGCAGCAATAATTAAAGAAATAACTTCTTGCCCTTCTTGTAATTTAATACCTCGCACACCAGTCGCAGTTCTTCCCATCGAGCGCACATCCGTTTCATTAAAACAGTTTGCTTTACCTGCGCTACTAAATAACAGTATATTCTGCTCTCCATCAGTCACCGCAACGCCAACTAAAGTATCATTCTCACGTAAATCAATCGCAATTTTTCCGTTTGCACGTTGTCTTTCAAATTCTTTTAGTGGTGTTTTCTTAACTGTACCAGCTGCTGTTGCCATAAAGATAAATTTATCTTCGGTATACTCTCGCACAGTCAACATCGCATTAATTTTCTCACCTTTTTCTAAGGGTAGTAAATTAACAAATGGCTTACCACGCGATCCCCGACTAGCAACAGGCAAATGAAACACCTTTAGCCAATAGACTTTACCTGACGATGAAAAACACAAGATAGTATCGTGGGTATTTGCAATAATCAGTTTTTCAACAAAATCTTTCTCTTTTGTTGCGGTCGCTGATTTACCACGCCCACCTCTACGTTGAGCTTTATAATCATCCAGCGGTTGAGATTTCACATAACCTTCATGAGACATGGTGACCACCATATCTTCTTCGGTGATTAAATCTTCCGCAGATAAGTTAAGATGATCTTGTAGTATTTCAGTGCGTCGTTCGTCTGAAAATTGTTCTTTAATTTCTTCTAATTCTTCACG
>DAOVVZ010000102.1:0-5943 GCA_030636915.1 Methylomarinum sp.
AAACTCCCATATTGTTCCTGAATTCTTGCAACATCAGTACGATTAATTTTTACCGGTTCTGTTGGATCATCACAGCAGCCCATATACCCACCTCTAAATATCTTTTTGATAAAAACACACTATAGCAGACTCGCATGTTTATTTTACACAGCTCAAATAAAACTGAAAATTTACTGGTGCATTTAACTACCGTAATAGAAAGCGCACCATTAGACAATCCATTTAGTAAAGAGTTGTTTCTCATTCAAAGCCAAGGTATGGAACGCTGGTTATCACAGCAATTAGCGGATCATTTTGGGGTTTGGGGTAATTATGAGTTTTTATTTCCCGGTAAATTTTTCAGCTCAATTGCTAAAAAAATTGATAATAAATTAAATGATGAGCTGTTTGATAGAGAGCTAATGTTATGGCGATTTGAACTATTGCTTCGTAATTTAGATGATGACAGCTTTAAACCGCTACAACATTATATACAAGGTGAAAACCAGGAATTAAAACGCTTTCAATTGGCGCAGAAATTTGCCCAGATTTTTGACCAATATCAAATGATGCGCCCTGATATGTTGGCTTTATGGCAGAAAGGACAACTACTTTATCCACAAGGCAATGAAGTTTGGCAACGGGCTTTGTGGCAAAAAATAACAGATGATATTGGACATAAACACAGGGGTTCATTATGGCAAGATGTTATCAACAAACTCAACCAAAGCACTGAAGGCCAATTCTCCAAACAACTCCCAGAGAGAATTTTTATTGTTGGTTTAAATACCATGCCGCCTTTGTTTTTAGATTACTTACAAGGGCTGTCCCGACACTGCGATATTCATTTATTTATGCTCAATCCAGCTCAAGTATATTGGGCCGATTTAGCCAATAAAAAACAATGGGATGAAACAACAGAAGGCCATCCATTACTTGCTACTTTAGGCCAGCAAGGCAGAGAGTTTCAGCAAATGTTATTGGAACAGACTCAATTTAGTTTTGAGCCTGAGAGTTTTGAGGGCATAGAGGTCACCAACAATTTACAACAGCTACAAAATGACATTTTAAATAATCAACTAGAAGGGAAGAAATTAACAAAAGATAACTCCATCAGCATTCATGCCTGTCACTCAAGAATGCGAGAGGTAGAAGTATTAAAAAATCAGTTACTGCAAGCCTTAGAGCAAGATCCTGCACTTGAGCTCCGAGATATTGTGGTAATGGCACCCGATATTCAACGATATGCACCCTTTATATCAGCAGTATTTAGTGATATTCAACACGCAGTTGCTGACAAGAGTTTACGTCTGAGTAATAACTTACTTGATGCTTTTATCCGTTTTTTAAAGCTCAGTCAAAGTCGTTTCGGTTGGCAAAGTGTGATGGATTTATTAGAGCAGCAGGCAGTTTATACTCAGTTTTCATTAACAGAAACAGATTTAGAACTGATCAGGCACTGGGTTGCCGATACCCATGTGCGCTGGGGTAAATCAGCAGCACATAAAAAAGAGCTGGGGCTACCCGAACTTAATCAAAATACTTGGCAAGCTACTTTAGACCGCTTATTAATGGGCTATGCGGTAGGTAATGAAGATGAATTTGTCGATAGCATCTTGCCCTATAGAGATATAGAAGGTTCTTCGGCTCAAGTATTAGGGCGTTTTAATGACTTTATCCAGCTATTATTTAAAGCCAGTGAAGAGTTAAAACGGGCAACTACACTAAGTACCTGGAGTCGCAGGCTGTATTATTATGCGGATCAATTATTGTCTTCAAAAACAGTCACTGAGCAAATAGAACGCCAACAGTTAAATGAATTATTAGAAGACTTATCGGGCGCTATAGCAACAGTACATACCGAAGATATTTCTTTAGACGTTATCACAGCCTGGCTAGAAAGCAGAGTCTCTGAGAGTAAATCATCCACAGGGTTTTTACGCGGACAACTCACCTTCTGCTCCATGTTACCCATGCGTTCAATCCCGTTTAAAGTCATTGCTTTATTAGGGGTAAATGAAGGCGAATTCCCTAAAGTTGACCAACATTTAACCTTTGACTTAATAGGACAAAATTTACGAACAGGTGATAGATCCCGGAGAACGGATGATCGCTATCAATTTTTAGAAATCTTACTCTCCAGCAGACAACAACTCATCATCACTTACAAAGGGCTATCAATTCACAATAATTCTGATATTCCCCCCTCAGTCATTATTAGTGAATTATTGGATGTACTAGAAAACTACTATCAATTAAATGACATAATCACCAAACATCCATTACAAGCATTTAGCCCACGATATTTTAATGGGGAGTCGGAACTTAGCAGTTTTTCTCAGGCAGATTATGAAACAGCAATGGCCTTACGAGAAAAGAACGCAGAAACTAAGCGTTGGTGGCAAGGGTCATTAGGTACAAAACAACCCGAAATTATAGATATCAGTGATGTATTAAATTTTTACAGACAACCACAACAGCACTTTTTACAGCAGCAGCTTGGTATCCGTTTTACTGGCATAGATAATACTGTAGAAGAGCGAGAACCTTTTGCCATAGACGCATTAGAGGCTTATGTCATAAATCAGCAATGGATAGAGCATCAAATAAATAGCACGCCCTACTCTTTAGAAAAACTACAAGCGCAAGGTCGCTGGCTTTCAGGCATAAATGGTGAATTAGCATTTAACCAGCAACAACAAGCGATTAATGAATTTACAGACTTAATTCAGCAACAAAACTTAGGACAAAAACAGCAAGACCAGCCTATAGATATAACTATTGCAGAATACCGCCTAGTCGGAAACCTAAGAAATCTATATGAAAATGGCAGTTTAATTTACCGCTACGCAAAATTAAAAGGTAAAGACTTTATGCAAGCGTGGATACATCACCTAATCATTAATCAGCTACAAGCACAAAATACCCATTTATTAAGTATCGATAAATCATTGGTGTTTAAATCAGATAATCAACAAGTCGATACCTTAAAGACCTTAATCGATATTTATCTTCAAGGCAGACAGCAACCAGAAGCTTTTTTTACAGAAGCAAGTTTTGCTTATGCAAAACAAGCCTTAAAGCTTAAAACCAGTAATAGAGCAAAAACACCAGCGATTGTTAGCGCGCAAGATCAGCTTAAAAAAGATATTGAATTTGATCGTTCGTTACAGCAGTTGTATCAGAATGATCAGGATTTAACTGAATTGCTTGATGATGATTTTGTTAAACAGTGTGAGGAGTTGGTTTTACCCGTTTGGGAGTTGGTGCAGTAAAAGGGTTATAGGATGTGTACTTTTCAAATATTAAAAGGTGGGCTAGAACAGGCCTTTGCCCACCTTGTATAACATTTGAATGTCGATATTATTTAATGGACGCTAAAGCTTCACGTTGCTTTTCTAATAACTGATTAATACCATGTTCTGCTAATTCAAGCATTGAATCCAGTTCGTCTTTTCTAAAAGCATGGCCTTCTGCTGTACCTTGTATTTCAATGTAAGCACCGGCATCATTCATGACTACATTCATATCCGTTTCAGCATTGCTATCTTCAGCGTAATCCAGATCAAGTACAGGAATACCGTTAAAAATGCCAACCGAGATAGATGCAATTTGCCCGTGTAACGGGTTCTTTTTAAGCTGTTTTTTTGCCAGCATGTGCTCAATGGCAATAGACAAGGCAACAAAACCACCGGTGATAGAAGCTGTTCGGGTACCACCATCGGCTTGAATAACATCACAATCAATCGTAATGGTATTCTCTCCCAATGCCTTTAAATCGATTCCAGCACGTAGTGATCTACCAATAAGGCGTTGAATTTCTAAGGTACGACCCCCCTGTTTACCGCGACTGGCTTCACGTCCCATGCGGTCATTGGTAGATCTTGGTAGCATGCCGTATTCAGCAGTAACCCAGCCTTCACCTTTGCCTTTTAAAAAACGAGGAACCCGTCTTTCAACAGATGCAGTACAAAGTACGCGAGTATCACCAAACTCCACCATAACAGAACCTTCCGCATGTTTTGTATAGTTACAGATGAATTTAACATCTCTTAATTGATCTGGATTACGTCCGCTTGGTCTCATAGTGTCACTCATTAAAAAAAACGGCTCAGTATAACCGTTTTTTAACACTCGTTTGATATTTTAGGAATGTATATGAGATGACTTTGAAAAAAACAGCTGCTCTTTAGTTATTGTTATCCATTTAGCACACCTTGGTTGAGTATCAACTTTGCGTTGTAAAAAACATCTCACACTCTTGCTCACTGCATCATGATCATTAAGCATCGTAGCCTTGATGTAACAAAGTGGAATCAAGGTTTTAATGCTTCGAGTCCTTGATTCCGCATAGCTACATCAAGGCTACATTTAATGGAAGACTAATTTTCTTTGTTTAATAAAGCGATCTGTAATTCCTCAGCAGATTGAGGTCTATTTTCAGGCTCAATTTCCATTGCCCAATCAATTGCTTGCAGTAAATACTCTGGATATTTTCGTTTATATACTTTAGTCGCAGAAATAAGTGTATTTTTCACCGCTCTATCAGATGCTGGTTGCGGCGTTTTGCCATCTAAACATGCGCGCATACTTGCCCCTACAGCATAAATATCAGTCCACGGCCCTAATTGTCCCTTGGTACCACATTGCTCTATGGGTGAATACCCTTGAGTTATAACTTTAGTTTTATTCTTAAGCGGTGATGGGAATGTTTGAATAGCGCCAAAATCCAGTAATAAAGGATCATTCTCAGGTCGAATTAAAATATTTCCGGGCTTTATATCCAGATGAATCATGCTTTGATGATGAATAAAACCAACTCCAGTAAGTAACTGATTAAAAACAGTCACAAGAAATTGTTCAGTCATTTCCAGGCTTTTATTTTTAATGATTTTGTCTAATGTCACGCCATAATCATAAACCATTACCATATAGACTGTTTCGTTGGCCTGAAAGAAGTTAATCACATTAACAATATTATGATGTTTCAAATTGGCTAAAACCTTAGCCTCCTCAAAAAATAGAGATCTTCCTCTTAAAAATAAAGTCTTGGTTTCTTTACTGTTAGGAACAACAATATTATTCCATGTTCTGTGAGCTAATCGACGGGGTAAATACTCTTTAATAGCCACTTGAACTTGATCAAGCTTCTGCCTAGCAAGATAAACAGAACTAAAGCCCCCATGCGCAAGTTCCCGCTCAATTGTATACTGGTCTATAATAGTGCCCGACTGAAGGTAATTCCATTCTTTAGGGTAAGTTTTCGGGTCGTAATATTCAGCCATTGATAGTTTTAAGTTGCTGATAGATTATTAAAATATTGGGTTAAATAATGATAAAAAGTATGACGGCCTTTGCCAATGGCGAAGCAGAAATAGATAACTTAACAATAAATTGCGAATTACGCTCAGTTAATCACCGTTATTGTGATATTACACTTAAATTACCCGAAAGGTTGCGTTTTTCAGAAGCTAGTTTGCGGCTGCTTATTGCTTCAGAGCCAAAAAGAGGGAAAATAGAGTGTTCTGTTAACTATAAAAAACAGTCTAATGATAAGCAAACTATCACCATCAATGAAGAGGCCGTTAAGGCATTATTACGGGCAACCTCTCAAATTGAAGATCACATGCACACGCAACAATCTTTTACGGCGCTTGAGATTTTAAATTTCCCTGGTATTCAGCAAGAGCCAGAAAGTAATAAGGACGAGTTATTGCTAGGGATTAATGGTTTAGTTGAAAGCACTATAAAACAACTGATTATCGCAAGGGAAAGAGAAGGCTCTCAATTAGGAATACTGATTGAACAGCGCTGTAAAAAAATCCAGATATTGGTGGATGCCGCGAATAAAAGATTACCCGTCGTTTTAGAGCAGATACGTGAAAAAATTAAAGCACGGATTATTGAGTTAGTAGCAACTCCGGATTTTGACAGGCTGGAACAAGAAATGATATTTCTTGTGCA
>DAOVVZ010000177.1:0-4590 GCA_030636915.1 Methylomarinum sp.
CATTCCGGCATTTAAAAAAAGCAATTATATAGATATGCTGATTGAGCTGACTACTGCCAGTTCAATTTTGAAATAGTAGAGTTGAAAAGTAAGTTGTTTAAAGGGTACTATCGACCCAGCCATCCAGAATTTTTTCGCTAACCTTAATTACTCATCTTTACAAATGTCGAAATGTTTGAACTGACACCTATTTCGACTATACCCTTACATTTGGGCGATGCTGATTGTCCGTATCTATGAAATTCTTCTATGGGTGTTTTGCTGGCGATAGTTGCCGTGATCGTTTCCTATGTCGAAGAGTTTATCTGGATCATTGCGGCTATTGCTTTAATCTTTATCGTAATCACTTTTTATGTGGTCAAGTTTAAGGCAAAAGCGTCAGTCAGCAGTGAGATTGACTAATTGGGATGCCGAATACTTTATAGTATTTGACAGCTTTTTTTTTGAAGGAGTAGTTTTATGAGAACAATATCGAAGTCGCTTGGAATGGCTTTATGCATCATCGTTCTGTTTTCGGGTTGCACAGTGATAGAAAAACAGGATACCATTGCTACTGAACGACTGTTGGCAGCCGCCGGTTTCAAAATGCAATTTGCAGATACAGCCGAGCAAACCGATCAGCTCAAAAATGCTGCCCAACGCACATTGGTACCCAAACGGCTGGGAGACAAGGTCTACTATATTTATGCCGATGCGCTGGCGTGTCAGTGCCTATATGTAGGTAGTGAACAGGCCTATCAACGTTATCAACAATTGGCCTTGAAAAAACAAATAGCCAATGGAAAGGTGATGGCAGCCGAGAGGTATGAAGACAGTGGCATTTCCTGGGATGCATGGGAGGATTGGTAAGCGTAGCATGCCCAACCTACAGAAATAATCAGTCTCGTTTTCAATTAGCTGTGCTTTATTCTTAACCAATTAGAGGACTTGAATTATGATGAATATAATGAATGTTTCTTTTTCTGAGACCATTAAGGTAATGGCGGTGGTGTTATTGACCTCGCTGTGTTATTACCCGAATACGGTTAGAGCCGAAGCCGATCTGGATGAAGTGTTTAAACTCCTGCCCTTTTCCAACGAAGAAAAGCAAAAAATCCTGAAGGGAGAGATTATCAAAACCCTTCCGAAAGAAACGGCCGACCGCGAGCTGGCGGTTGGACTTAGCTTTTTGGTCAGGAACAATCCGGAGCAACTCCAGAATTACTTTTTACAGGGCAAGTTAATCGATAACTCCAAAGCTATTATCAATCACCGGATCATTAAGTCCGAGTCTGATTTTAAGGCTCTGGTGTTGACGTCAGATGAACAAAGTGAAGTACAGAATTTTCTGAATGCCAGTCCGGGCGGCAAATTGAACCTAAGCTCCGACGAGATTGCTGCTTTTAAAGCTCTAAAAGCAAAAGGACTCAGTGATACTGATGCGAACAGTCAGGTAATGGCGCAATTGCACGCAATGTTGCTGGCTCGCTACCAGGCTTATCAGACGGGTGGTGTGTCGGCCATTGCCCCTTATAAACGCGGGGATGGTAAACAATACAAACTGGGGGACTATTTACAGAGCGTTAGCCGGGTTACCCTGGTACTGGAAAGGCTTTATCCGAAATTCCATAAAATATTGCTCAATTACCCCAAGACCAAGGACCCTGGTCTGAAAGAGCAGTTCTTCTGGGTCAAAATGAAAGTCGAAGGACGGCCGACGTTTACCCTGATACACCGAATGGCGATGGAAGAAAACGGTGCTTATGTCATAGCTTCCAGACATTTTTACGCCAGCCAGTCTTATAACGGCCAGCAGGAACTGGGCTTGCTGATACCGACCGACAAGGGCTCGGTCGCCGTTGTCTTAACCAGAGTCTCATCTGATGAAGTCGCCGGTTTCGGCAGCGGCACCAAACGTTTTATTGGCAAGCGCCTGTTGGCCGACGACTTGTCTAATTTTTACGGGGTGGTACAGAAGAAAGCAAGAGATTCATTCCTCCAAGATAGTCTGGATACTATCGTGTTGATGCAGGTCGAGTCGCTTGTTTTTGCCCAGTCCAGTTTTCTGTACGGGTAAGATCGGAGTGTCTGACAGGAAGAAAAATAAACAGGCCGTCTTTATGCTGCCAATGAACGTGGTGTTGATAAAGTTTTTGCTGCAATACAAAACGAAGTAAAGATTTAAAAACCCTTTCATGATCAATATCAATCGAATAGAAATCTTTTGGATTCCAAGGCTCAACCGTCCCTTCATCGATTAACTGCTCATATGGATTATGTTTGTTTTCTAAATCGTGAAAAGTAATAAGTTTACCCGCATTAATTTCATAATCAGAGGGAACGCTTATTGTCATCTGATTAAGAAATTTCCAAAGTTGTTTGCGTTGATTTCTAGCTTTCCGACCGTTGCCTGTTTCAAGCGTTTCAGGAATCAGCTCGGCCAAATATAATGTGGATGGAAAATAGAGCTCTATCAAATTAGCCGTGATAGATTCAAAAACATCAATTGGTGGATTAAAATCTTCTTCTGAAAGGCCTGACTCACATCCTCGAGTATAAGAACGCAATAAATTAACTGCCTTGCTGAGTTGCATAGGGTTAATAGCAGAGGTTTTAACAGCTAAATCAGAAAAATCCATCACATCACGCGTGACAACAAATGAGAATGTATTTTGAGTAACGTGGTCAACAGCTGATTGTGAATAACTACCTTGTTTTTTTGTCAGGATAAATACAATTAATTGGTCATATTTCTCATTTAAATCATATTTAAGAAAGGATGTAAGCTATTCACTTGAGATAAATATTTTGATGCTGTACGAATCTTTTTATAGTAACCAGAATAATCCCCGTACTTTTAATCCATATTGATTACTTGTCCCTTGTAGAACAAAAACGCATCGTGTGTTAGTGAGTGAAATTATCTAGTCATTCCTTAGAACCTTTAGCAGAAATCTATAGGTCAATTAAAAATAGATCAGAGTTTCACTAATGATATTGCTAATACCGACGATGACCCTGTAATTATTGAAACCATTATTTCCATGAGTAGGCACTTAAGACTACAAGTAATAGCAGAAGGTGTTGAAACGAAAGAACAGCTTGATTTGTTAAAATAAAAAGGTTGCCACTATTTTCAAGGTTTTTATTTTGGGCATCCTTTACCTGCAAATGATTTTGATAGAAAATAACATTAGGTCAAAGACTGCTTTTGGCTGTATGCTGCCTTTCACTAAACGATTTGATGTAGTTGGAATTTTTAATATGTCAGCCTGAGTTAGTACATATGACTTGATATTATGGTTATAACCCAAAGGAAAGATATATCTCCATTTGCAAAAGCATGGCTAGATATTAACAATGGACAAGCAGTTTTAACTCAAAAAATGGAAAAACCTAAAAAATAGGTGATGTAATGATTAGTAAAGAAGATCTAAAGCAAGAAATTGAACAATTGGATGTAAACTATTTGGAATTGGTATATCGATTATTACAGCAATTTCCTCATAAGAAAAGCATACAAGCAAAAATGAATCCATTAGATTACTCTCGTCCTATTGAATATGTAGGCATAGCTAATGATAGTGACTTGGCATATACAGATGTTAAAGATACAGCCGAATATGGCAAACAGTTAAGAAAATCAGCATGGAATAGACATAACCAAAATGACTGATTTTTTGCTTTGTGATACCTGCGTTATTATTAATTTTATGAATGGGCGTAGCCAAGTATTAAATGAGTTGATAAATAATGAGATAACTTTATTTATTAATTCAATTGTCGAAATGGAGTTATTACAAAGAGCACAAGATAAAAAGGAGTTGCATATTCTTGAGAAGAAATTACATTCGTTTCTTTGCTAAATTTGGAACAGGGCATTTTTGATTTGGCAACTCAGCATATACATAATTATCGGTTATCCCATAATTTAGTCTTACCTGATGCAGTTGTTGGTGCAACGGTTATTTTTTATCAAATACCATTGTTTACTTATAATCGTAAAGATTTTAAATTTTTACCTGAGATTCAATTATCTGAATATGAGTAGTTCATAATTAGAATCTAAAAGGCAGGGGGCATTCGTCTCCATTATGAGTTGATGCTAGGCATTTACTATGCGATTTGATATATGTCTGGTTTGTTCTGGCTTACTTTTCCCCATCCTAATTTGCTAAATAAATAACCTAGTGCTTTACTATGGAATTAAATAGGACTAAAATAGTCCACAATGAATTGGAGTGGCAATGTTAAAACTGAGTAAATTAACTGATTACGCAACAGTGATATTGAGTTATATGGCGAAAGACCATACAAATATGCATGCGGCACAGGAAGTTTCTGATGGAACAGGCATTACTCAACCTACAGTCAGCAAAATTCTTAAACTTTTGCTTAGGGCTAAAGTGGTCACTTCGGTTCGGGGGGCAAAAGGGGGTTATTTATTAGCTCGCTCACCTGAAAAAATTACAGTTGCAGCGGTTATTAACGCGTTGGAAGGACCTATTGCTTTGACTGAGTGCAGTGCCTCTCATAAACATTGTGATCAGGCTGCAGGTTGTGAAATTCAAGGGAATTGGGGTTTGATTAATCAGAAAATATTTAATGCGC
>DAOVVZ010000245.1:0-3958 GCA_030636915.1 Methylomarinum sp.
CAAAGGTCTGGAAGAAGGAATATTTGTTGCGGAGCACATTGCAGAACAAAGCAACCCGATTAATTACAATATTATTCCTAGCGTTGTTTACACCTCCCCGGAAATTGCTTGGGTCGGTCAATCAGAACAAGCATTACAAGCGGTAGGAGAAAATTATAAAACAGGAATTTTTCCATTCAGCGCATCTGCTCGGGCTCATACCGTCGGAAAAACTGAAGGATTAGTTAAGATTATCTCTCATGCTGAAACAGATATTATTCTAGGCGTGCATATTATTGGAGACCAAGCCTCTGAAATTATTGCCGAGGCTGTATTAGCAATGGAATTCTCAGCCAGCGCAGAAGATTTGGCAAGAACGATTCATGCACATCCCTCTATATCAGAAGCATTACATGAAGCTGCACTGGCTTTGGATAGCCGCGCCTTACATTTGCCACCGGAAAATTAATACGCTTTATAAAACAGCATACTGGTACGTACTTATGACAAAAATCCCAATAGAAGCGCAACCACTTTTTATAAACAGATCTATCTTTGCCATAAAAATTTTTCTTTAACAACAGGCTCTCGAATTGCTGGATCGAGACAATCAATTGGTTAGGCAGAGAATTTTATGGCTTTATTACAGAAGAAACATAACCAGTACGGTGGTTGGGTGAGCCACGCCCCAATCTACCGTACTGGTTATCAGCGCGACTGACACCATGATTTACGAAAAACAAATAAGCGCGTGCATTACCTATGGTTATAAAGCCAAAATGCTTGCACATTTTAAATAATACAGAGTTATTTGGGGAGAGTGCATCGTGGATAGACCTAAAAAGTCGCTGATTGTAAAAAAACCAATCAACCCCGTTCTCAAAGAGTCTCATTTATTCGAAGCTGACCCTGTTTCTTATTATATTAATGCCTTACTAATACTATCGGTAGCACCTCTATTGCGACTTAACCCATTGATTTAATTTACAGCGTGGAGTTTCATGCTTTTATGCAACTCACTGTTAATTGATACAAGGTTAATCAGTAAGGTATTACCGAGCTAAAATTTACATCTTAAATTACATAGGGAAAGAGTTATGAAACGATATAGTATATTTTTTATGTGCTTGCTTATATTTGGTTGTGACGAAACAAGCACGTCCAATGATCCAACTTCGAAAGTTTTAAGCGATAACAATGAAAACAACGTCACACAAGAGAAAGCTAATGCTTCAGATAAGGTTGTAAGCAAAACCAATTATGTCCCTTTCCCTTCCGGTTACGGTTACATGGAAAATTTAGAGCAGCTTCAAGCAGCGACCAATGAGAATAATCGAAAGGTTATACGAAGTCATGCATGGAGTCTGTGGGCCGGCATTATGCAGCCAGTTGAAGAGCTCGACTGGCCATTGTGGTATACATGGCCTAATACAACCAATGCTTTTGAAATAACTAATGCCGAGGCTTTGGCTATTGAAGGTAAGGAGAGTGTTGCCGCTTTTGGTGAGTCGATCAAGAAAAAAAGCCATAGAAATATGGTAAAAGTAAATACAGATGGTCCAACTTATATTACACCGCCGCAGGTTATAGATGCGTATCCAAAAGATGCCAGTACGAATTCTATCAATGACGGGACTCATTTTGCTTTTAATGGCGACATAATGATTGCGACAGAGTCGCTTAGTAAGAACGCAATGGCTGAAATTCGTGATAAATCACTCTATCAATGGTCAACATTAGATGGTTTGCATGCGAATAAGAAAACTGTGGATTTCAATCCTGAATATATTGTAACAAAGCATATGTACTGGCCAGTAAAAGCGAATGGTATTACTGCTGTGCCTATATGGAAAAATAAAATTAACGGAAAGAAAGTTGAAGATAGCTACCCCGGTTATGTGGGTTATGAAATATGGGATACTCTAGTCGGTGTTGACCCTTCTGGTGCAACGGCTGGGCAGCATGCTGATGTTGAGTTTTTGTATTGTGTCATCAATCATGATAACTGTGATGAAAATAAACCTGAGGTTAAAGCTAATGCGGCGGTATATGGCCTTGATCAATTTTATCATCATAAGATAACTCAGGAGGATTGGGATTCATTTGACGATGCAGATAAGGCGATACTTAATGCAGCCAGTTACTGGGCGAATAACCAAGCCATTGGTGTTGGTGACTATTTGATAACAATTGCGATGCATATTAATACCAAAGAATTACCAGGCTGGACATTACAAAGCGTCTGGTGGACAGACGAGCCTGATACAGGTAAATATTCTACAGACCGTCCTGATCTTAAACAGGCAACAGGGCCCTGGAAAAACTATCTACTGACTGATGATTATGCCGTACCGCCTAATGCTAAGGGTGAGTTAGATATTGCAGTTAATCCTTACATAGAAGGTGTTACACATCCCATCGCAACCAGCTGCAGAAATTGTCACGCTCGAGCTGGTTGGCCGACTGGAAAATCTACGGGCAAACCTAAAGGTGTGCCTTCAGCGACAAAGCCAATCACTTCCAGTTACCAGAACAGTAATTGTCCTGGCTTATTGGATTATCTGACTAAAGAAAGCGAGTGTTTGAAGGGCATAACATTGACTGATTTTTCATGGATTATTCCTGATAGAGCGAATGACGACAGGGTGTCCAAATAGAAAACATTGATCTTTGATGTTTGCATTAACAAAGGCTGCCTACCAGGCAGCCTTTTTTTTGATGAATTGATTATCCGATATTACTAGTCAAACTTTGCATCTTCAGTAAAGCTTGGGTTCGCAAATTTACCTCAATCTACGATTGATAAAAACATTTAACAAGGCCAGCCAGTAGAACCAAAAATCCGTAACCTAAGCTATTTTAATTAAACCTTTTAGCCAATATCTAATATAAAATAAAATGCCTATTTGCCAGCTTTGCGGATTTGAAAAAGATTTAATAAAGGCGCACATATTCCTAAGAAAGTTATATGGTCCTATTAAAGATTCCGACAGAGGTGAAAAACAAGGTGATAAGGTACCAATAGTTTACTCTCTTGATAAAGAGCAAAAATCAAAGCAGGTTCAAAGCGGTATCATTGACAAAAATATTTTATGTACGTGTTGCGATAACAATTTAATTGGTCCATGGGACACATATGGTCAAAATTTTTTATTGAATCCTGCGATTATTTCAGAAACTCGCCTAATTAGAAATTCTGGTAATCCTGCATATTATGAAATTGAAAGATTTGATTATGTAAAACTCAAGCTTTTCTTCATGTCAATATTATTGCGAGCAGAAATTACTAAAGACCTATTCTTTGCTCAAGTAAAACTTGGAAGTTGGATAGAAATATTAAAAACGATGATTCTTGCACAAGACCCAGGATCAAAAAATGAATTTTCAATAATCCTGTTCAGATACACCGGAGATTTCAGTGAAATTATACAAAATCCAACAAAAGAACGTCATAGTGGAATAAATTATTATCGCTTTCGGCTTCCAAACTACGGTTTCTTAATAAAAGTAGATCATAGAAACTTCCCTTCTCAGTTCGATGATTTTATTCTTAACCCCGATAGTAATTTTTTAATACGCTGCCTAGAATACAAAGAGTCTAAAGAGTTACAGCAAATATTAGATATTTGGAATGAAATTACAAACTAAATAAGCCTTTTTTAACGAATGCATTAACTCGAACGTTTTTCGCTCTGCGAAAAACGTTCGTTATGCTAATGTTATTCATCAATTAAAGATAATCCAGTTAATACTTTAACTTTCCAGCGCATCAACCTTCTGAAAGCCTCTAGGTAAAGCCATTCCTCTCTTCGCTCTACTCGCGGAATACGCTTCTATATCGTTGGCTTTTAAGGTGAGATGCCTTTTACCTGATATTATTTTTACCGTACCTGTTTCAGCCAATGTACACACCGAAATAACCGCATCGGCTCCCGAACTTAAATCCGCAGTCGGAATCTGTATTAGCTTATTTCCCTTG
>DAOVVZ010000406.1:0-2773 GCA_030636915.1 Methylomarinum sp.
CAACAACATCAGCCTCGAGCTCACTGCACTTACCTTGCTTAATAAATCGACTTAGACTTTGATTAAAATACCGCTCCATAGACGAAGTGGTGTCTACAGATACTAGCTGAACCATGGAATGAATATCCAAATGTATATTCATTCCTTCTCCCTTTGTTGTTTTATATTTAATTTTTTGCGCAACCTAGTATGATAGCTTTGACTGACCAACTTATAGCCGTACGGCATTATTTTTTTAAGCACTTCAGGCCTCATATCTAAAAAGAGCCCCTTAGCTATATAAAAAATGCCCCAGGCAATCTTAGCTTGTTTGCAATAGCCCCAGCCACAGCGCGTATAAATGACACCTTTAAATCTGGATAGCTCTTTGGCTGGGTCAGGGCTAAGCCTTTTTACCTCATCACCATAGCGAGATAATATTTCCAATAAGCTTCGCAATTGCTCATCTATATTCGAAGTCAAGCTTTCTAGACGCACTTGATAGTAACTTAAATACTCATTTAACGGAGCCACTTTAATCTTAGGTAACAGTGCTATTTTCAACCATAAATCGTAATCTTCTCCATAATGCATGTCTAGATCAAACATGCCTGCATCAAGCAGTAATTCCTTTTTCAGCACAATGGCAGATGGTGATAAAAAATTGCGTCTGAACAGTGCTAAAAACAACGGTTTATCTGTATCATAGCACTCTACATAGTTAATTTTTTGCTGCTTGTTAGAGCCTTCTTGATAAAAGCTTTCATTGTGGAAAATTAAATTAGCCCCAGTCCTTTGTTGTGTACCAACGACTTTTTGTAATTTATCTTCAGCCCAATAATCATCTGAATCTAAAAAGGCAACCCAGTTATAACGCGCTGCCTGTATGCCTTTATTACGATTACCACCCGGCCCTGAATGAGAATTTGCTAACAATTGATACGCGACATCAGGGTATCTTTTCAAAATTTCTTCTGCATGCTGTAAGGTAATATCAGTCGAAGCATCATCAGAGATAATCACTTCAAATTGCCGATAACTTTGCTCACAAACAGAAACTAAGCCTTTTTCAATAAATTCAGCCGAGTTATAACAAGGTATTACCACTGATATTTTTATAGCATCATTCATTTTAATTACTATGTTAAGAAACTTTGGTTAAATACTGAGTGATTTTTTGTTTTAAACGCACCATGCCCATTACTTTTAAAATAAAGCGTCGATAGCTATCCTTTTCCGTTATGGTGATACGCTGAATTTGTAGCGGTTGTTTTTTTACTTCGCTACAAGTCACCGGGCCCGCTAATAATGTAAATGCACACTGATAGCCAGCTTGGTTTATTGCCTCAATCACTTGCTCATTAAAATCATTCGCCAAACCATTGGGGTAGGCAAAACTCAATACCTCCCTAGCGATTTCCTGCTCAATCTTTTGTTTTGATTGCCCAACTTCATCAACCACTTTGGCATACGGAATTTTTGACAAGATGGGATGCTGACAAGTATGGCTACCAAAACTAAAACCTTTATCCTGAAGCAAACGCACTTGATCCCAGCTTAAAAAATCGGTACTGCCTTTACCTTCCGTAGGTCGCTCTACCTGCAAAACATCACCGAGTGCTTGAGTCGCCGCTTGCTTAGCACTATCCGTCTGCTTCTTTGATTCGGCTAGCCATTGTTTAAGCAATGTATTACGCTGCGTTTCTGTCTCCCAGGAACACTCACCTAATAAGGGTAAATCACCCGACTTTAAGCTGGTTTGATCAAAATAATAACTCGCTAAATCCCATTGGAACATGCGAGAACTACCCATATAATCAGTCGCTAAAAATACCGTGGCAGGTATATTTAATCGTTCAAGTACTGGCATGACTTGTGTATAGATATCCTGATAACCATCATCAAATGTTACCAATAACGGCCTTTTAGGCAACACGCCATGCCCTTGTAGCCATTGCTGTAAAGTCTCTACCGTAATCACTGAGAAATGCCTATTCACAAAACTCATTTGCCGTTCAAACTCACTAACACTTGTACTGACTGCAATCTTGGAGCCTTTTATCAGGTACTCTTCATCAGTTACGATACGATGATAAGCCAATACCGTTAAGCGTATATTCCAGTAGGGGTAATAGAGCTTGATCATTAGGTCAACTAACATGCTCTACTCCTCCTGTGGAAAGTCTGTAAAAACAACGTGAAACTCGTTAGTTGGAATTTTGCTTACTGAACGATACAAGCCTGGCGCTCTTTTTTCCCACTCCAGCAAATGCTCTTCTTTGCTCGGTGCAAGCAGCTGAATACCAATAGACATAGCGCCACCATCATCCCCCAAGAACATGCCATAGTGTTGCAAAGCTCTGGCGACAATTTTGCCTTCACGGCTTAGCCCCCATTCATCAAAGTCACTCTCTGTTAACTCTGGATTTAACTGAAAACGCATACCCTGTATGGGAAATTGTTCGCCTTCAAACTGCCCATCACTGCGTACCGCAGGGGGTGAAATAAAAATCTCTTTATCCCCCCGCCCCTTTCTGTTTTTAGAAAAAACTAAAAGTAAGGCATGTCTAATTTCCCCCGCCGCCAATTCCTCTGGTCTAATTAACCCTGCTAACACTGGAAAACCGGAACCACGACCACCACGCATATGCCAACGTTGTCCGTCTAGAGGGAGGGCATAACCTGTGCCTTTTAAATCCCACACATTAAATGTTGTCGAGATTGGAATAGCCCCTTCCGGGGTTTGTTCCCATTTAAACTTTGACATTTCCCAAGCCTTCATTTTAAAGGGGTC
>DAOVVZ010000347.1:0-3186 GCA_030636915.1 Methylomarinum sp.
CCATATCTTCGCGCCCTAACAAAGCTGGCGTTGCCCTTAAAACAATGGCCTCTGGTCCTGTACGATTAATATCAAAACCTAAACTGGAAAAGAATTCGTGCTCCTGCTCCACCAGATCAGCCTCACTATCACTAACTTGAATTTTAAGCGGTAATAATAACGTCTGACTAGGCACAACACCTTGATGATATTGCTTTTTTAATCGTTCGTACGTTACTCGCTCATGCGCCGCATGAGCATCAACTAAAATAATGCCTTTTTCAGTTTCTGACAGTATGTAAATACTATGCAAATGTGCAATTGCATAACCTAAAGGCGGCATCCCTGGCTGAGTGTCCGGTATTGATTGGTTAAAATCAATACTTGGACTCGCATTATCTTTAGGATAAAGACTGGCGTAGGATTCAATTTCTTCGGCCACATTCATAGGCAAAGAAGCCTGTCTTGGTGCTTCCTGTCTAAATGATCTGCTCTGCAAAGGTACTGGCTTTTCTACTTCATACTGCGGCGTTTGAATTGGAGTAAATTCTTCAACCTTGATTGTCGCCACTTTAGATTCACCAGGCCTAAGCTCCGCCAAAGAACGGTGCAATGCCCTAAACAAAAAATCATGCACCAACCGTCCTTCACGAAACCTGACTTCAAGTTTTGCTGGATGCGCATTAACATCGACTAGGGCTGGATCTAAAGTTAAATACAGCACAAAAACCGGATGTCGCCCATGAAACAAAACATCTTGATAGGCTTGTTTAACAGCATGTGTTACCAAACGGTCTTTAATTAACCGTCCATTAACATAAAAATACTGCATATCCTGCTGGCTACGCGAAAAGGTAGGCAACCCCACCCAGCCTGACAATTGCAACCCTGAAGCTTCAAAATCTATAGTAACTGAGTTTTCAATAAAAGCAGATCCGCAAATACTGGCAATACGCTTTTCTTTTTCAACTATCGATTGAGCAGGCTTTAAGTTAATCACTTCTTTTTGATTGTGATTTAAAACAAAACCAATATCAAAACGGCTTAAAGCCATTTTCTTAATCAAACTTTCTATATGTGAGAATTCTGTTTTTTCTGTTTTCAAAAACTTACGCCTAGCAGGCGTGTTATAAAACAAATCTCTTACATCAATAGTCGTACCCTGGGGGTGCGGGTCTGGCTGTGCGTCAAAATCTCTTTCTGTACCGTCTGCACTCACTTTCCATGCACAATCTGCATCTTCGGTTCGTGAGATTAAGGTCAACCTGGCAACAGAACTTATACTCGGCAAGGCTTCACCACGAAAGCCCATACTGGATACCCGCTCTAAATCTTGTAGATTAGTAATTTTACTGGTTGCATGTCGCGATAATGCCAGTGGCAAATCATCTTTATAAATGCCACAACCATTATCACGAATTTTAATGACTCGAATACCACCTTGCTCAATATCAAGAGTAATTTGAGTAGCGCCTGCATCAAAGCAATTTTCCACCAATTCTTTAATCACTGAAGACGGTCTTTCGACCACCTCACCTGCGGCGATTTGGTTAACAAGCTGTGTAGGGAGAGACTGGATCCGCATTAAATACGCCTGATCAAAAAATGCTGTATTTTAACGAATTAAGAGATATCTTGATAGTTAAGTTAATAAAATAACGCTATGAATTCTGCTACATCAGCATCTATTGATGCACAAGCAATCTAAAAGATTTTTTGGCATTAAATTATTTAGAGTCTTTTAATTTTTATAACCTGATTTCCAAGGAACCTTGGATTACGCCTGGGCGAAGTAAATTATGTTCAGAATATTGAGTTCAAAGCTACCGCGTCCTGCTCTCACCCCTTACCTACGTCCTGTAGGCAAAGCTACCCCATCCTGCTCTCGCCCAAGCCACATGGATGTAGTGAATGGAAATAATGCAGGAGGTAGAGCAACGCATGGAGCAGTTGCCGAGGCTTTTAACACGGAAGCTGGATATTCTGAGCATAAGGTACGAGTTCATGACTTAATCAGAGGTTCCCTAATGCCCCATGAGAAAATACTCACAGGACAATAAAAAATCGAGCAACTGCAAATGCCATTCATCTATTTTACGCAATCAACTTTCAACGACCTGATTTTATGATAAAAATTATATTCACCAAAACTATGTACTTTTGAATTAGGGCGAAAAATAATTTCCGAATCCTCCAGAATATCCTGCTTTGTAATACCTAAGGATTTCATTAAAACAGGATGGTTAGCCATTTCTTTTAATGTCAGTTTAAAATTCTTATTCTCAAATACTGTCAAAGTTGTTTTAGGGCCAACTAAAATACTTTCAATTCTTTTATCCCAATTTTCTCCGTTTACTTTCAGTAAACTACCCAATTGAACAGGTCCTTTAAGTCGAAAATGCTTGCCTTTAAACTGAGAATCTTCAAAAAAATCAGCCCAACAATCATTTGTTTTGGCTAAAACAGCTGATCCACTACCTAAAAGCAATATTAGAATCAGCAACGCTTTAACACCATTAACTACAAATTTAGTTTGTTTCATTTCTCTTCCCCTTCTTATTGAGTAAAAAAAAGCGGGATGTATCCGTACAACAGTTATGAATCAGCATAGTATTATACACTAATAGATGAAATCTAAATCCCACTCACTCCCATTTTTATAGAGAATGAGTTTTCGAAAAGGTTTCATTTATTAAATTAAAAACTGTCTTTATCCATACTCTTAGGCTCGCATATAAAATAACTTCGACAACTTGGTATTAGGCGTGGAGGGAGATTCAGCACACTTCACCCTACAAATCATTGATATTTAACGGGCTGAAGTACGCCCAGCATTCACATGCTTAATTAAATATTTTATTTCGAACATAACCCTTGCCGCATTATTTAACCTGATTACTTACCAGCATCTCTCGGCAGCAATTGCCAGAACTAAAAATCTAAAATCACTGAATAATAAGGTGCATACAGCAAGCAATCAGATGACTTAACAAAATCATTTGACGCCCCATACTCTATATGCATATATCTACAGCTCACATTACATTAAATTAAATTAATGTGTCTTTACAATAACTATAATAAAAGAGGTATTGCTATGGATTTAATTACGACAAAACTCGGTATAGAGATGCTATTGAGGTGGGGGCATTTTATGGCGGGTATTACCTGGATAGGTTTACTTTATTACTTTAACTTTGTCCAAAC
>DAOVVZ010000205.1:0-4331 GCA_030636915.1 Methylomarinum sp.
CTCACCGGATTCCATTCAGCCTGTTGGCTGCCGAAGCCTTTATTCAATCTGGTGACAGTCTTAGCGCACAGTCCCACGCCGATTCAATCGATAGCAATTTATTATCCATTGAGCAACAGGCGAAGTTAAATTTACTCTATGCACAAATCAGCCTCAGTCGCGGAGATGCCGAACAAGCACTCGACAAACTCAGCCAAACAAATACCTACAATCTATCATCAGCTGACAAGATTATTTTTTATCAATCATTAGCCTTTGCCCATTCACTCACTGGCAACCAATTACAAAGCGCTCAAGCGCGCATTCAACTTGACCCGCTACTAAAAGATCCAGAAGTACGCGATGACAATAAGCATGTTATTTTAAATACATTAAGCTTGCTGGCTTCACAAACACTGATTCTCGAACAACCTTCTGCGCCTGATGTTTTAGGGGGCTGGATGGCCTTAACTATTATTTTAAAGTCAAAAAACGCTGAGCAAAACCAAGAACAGTTTCAATCCAAACTACATGAATGGCATCTCGCATTTCCGCAGCACCCTGCTGATACCAAATTTCTGCAAAGTTATTCTGAAGGCTCTCAAAACACCTATAAACTACCGTCTACCATTGCCTTCTTACTGCCAGGGTCAGGTCGCTATGCCCAAGCAGCCGAGGTTATAAAAAAAGGCTTTCTTGAGGCATATAACCATGACCAGTCCAGCTTCAAACCGTCTATTCGGTTTTATGATACATCAATTGATAACCCTGTTAATTTGTATCATCAAGCGATTTCAGAGGGTGCTGAGTTAATTATCGGGCCGCTTGATAAAGAGAATATCCAGACACTCATTTTCAGTACAGAGCTAACAGTCCCCGTTCTTGCCTTAAACCATATTGAAAACATAGCCAAAGACAATTTATTTCAATTTGGACTCAGCCCTATCGATGAAATAAACCAACTTATAAGTAATGCAACTGAAAACAATCATGCAAAAGCACTCATACTGACCCCAGAATCCAACCAAGGGCATCGCATTGCTAATTATTTAACTGAATACTTACAAGAATCTGGCTCTACGCTTCTGGAAGCGCAAACATACAACACTAAAGAAAGTGATTTTTCCACGCCTATTAAAGATCTACTCAATCTTGGTGAAAGTAAATACCGCTACCGCCAACTAAAGAAGCTTTTAGCGAGAAACATTGAATATACAGATCGTCGACGCCAGGATGTGGATGCTATTTTCTTATCATCCTCAACACATAACGCGCGTTCAATTCACCCTCAATTACGCTTTTATCGCGCCACAAAGCTCCCCATATATGCCACTTCTAAAATATATAGTGGCCACAGCAATCCTGCGCTAGACATAGACCTTAACAATATTATTTTCTGCGATATTCCATGGCTATTTCCAGAAATCTACCCAGGAGATCTCAGCCAAGAATCCCTACGTAGCACATGGCAACAACTCCCAAACAAGTACTTAAGACTTCTTGCTCTGGGCATAGATTCTTTTAATATGCTGCCCCATCTTAAAGACTTAGATAACACACCTTATGCAGGTGCAACAGGTACACTTTCACTAAACTTAAACAATAGAATCACTAGACAACTGATCTGCGCTCAATTTGTTGATGGCAAACCGGTATTACAGCAACATTTTGACTTTGAGGAAGAAAGCACAACAGAAGATGACAATATTGTTTTCTCAGATGACTTAGTTCAGTAATGTTTAACAAACTTCGCCCATTACATTTAGTTCGTGGCGATAGATCGGAACAACTGGCTTGCAACTATTTAGAAAAACAAGGCCTACAATTAATTGATAAAAATTTTCGCTGTAAATATGGTGAAATTGATCTCATCATGCAAGATCAAAAAACACTTGTTATCGTTGAAGTCAGATTCCGAAAATCAAACCAATATGGTGGTGCATTAGAAAGCATCACTGCAAAAAAGCAATCCCGTATAATAGCGACAACACAGTACTATTTACTGACTAACAAAATTAAAAGCCTTATCCGCTTTGATGTTGTCAGCATGTCTAGCGATACTGACATCAACTGGATAAAAAACGCATTTCAAACTTAAACACACCGCCCTCATGAGCTTACAAGACAGAATAATCAATCATTTCACAGACAGCATACAAACCAAGCAAGAGTCTATGTCTAGCTTATGTGAACTAATTGAATTTGCCTCACAGAAAATTGTTGAATCATTAATTAACGACAAAAAAATACTGGCTTGCGGTAATGGGGGCTCAGCCGGTGATGCCCAACACTTCTCTTCAGAAATGCTTAATCGCTTTGAGCGTGAACGCCCAGCACTGCCCGCCATTGCTTTAACAACCGACACTTTAACCATAACATCAATAGCAAACGACTACCATTTTGATGAGGTTTACGCTAAGCAAATACGCGCCTTAGGGCAACAAGGCGACATCCTTCTGGTTTACACCACCAGTGGCAACTCAACAAATATTATTAGCGCTATAAAAGCAGCTCACGACAAAGACATTAACGTCATCGCTCTAACCGGCAAGGATGGTGGTTCGGTAGCCTCTATCCTAAAAGAATCAGATATTGAAATTAGAGTACCCTCTGAATCAACAGCTCGCATCCAAGAAGTCCATTTACTCATCACCCACTGCCTGTGTGACCTAATAGACCAACAGCTTTTCGGCGGATAAAACAATGAAACGATTACTCATCCCCCTTGCAATTCAGCTTTTAATATCTGGCTGCGCCCCTTTAGCAACAGGTAGCGCTGAAATAACAGGTCTCTCTTTATTACATGATCGCCGCACCAGCAAAGCCTTAATAATAGATGAACGCATAGAAATTACTGCGGGGATAGAATTAAACTCACACGACGACACGCGAGCTGAATGTCATTTTAATGTAACCGCTTATAACGGAACAGTTCTCGTGACTGGTGAAACACCCACCGAAGCATTGCGCGATAAAATCATATCCATTGTTCGCATTATTCCTGGCGTCAAACTAGTTCATAATGAATTAAAAGTAGCACCACCCTCTTCCTTTGCCAGCCGCTCTCTTGATACGCTAATTACAACAAAAGTTAAAGCAGCACTAAGTAACATTAAAAACTTACCTGGCTTTGATGCTACCAGAGTTAAAGTGATTACCGAGAATGGCATTGTTTACCTACTTGGCCTAGTCCACAGCAATGAAGGCCATGTTGCCACTGAGGTTGCACGACGAGAAAGCGGCGTAAAACAAGTGGTAAAAATCTTTGAATATATTGATTAAGACATATCCCTTAGCTAAACTTCTCTTTTTAAGGGATAATATAGGGTTTGTTGTCTATCAAACACTTCATAATAATGAAACAAAAGCTGGAAACTCTGCTTCAACAGTCTGTTGTGGCACTTAAATCCGAAGGCATCATAGGCCAAGACATAACTCCTCAAATTAATATTGAGCGGGCACGAGATACTCGTCACGGGGATTTTGCCACTAATTTGGCATTAACATTAGCCAAAGCAGCTAAAACCAATCCTCGACAATTAGCCGAAAAAGTGATTGCCGCCCTTCCTGCTGACTCGGCAGTAAGCAAAGTAGAAATTGCAGGACCAGGCTTTATTAATTTCTTTATTAATGCCGACACACAATTTCAAATCATCAAACAAATTCATGACTCAGGCCGTCAGTTTGGCCTAAGTGATATTGGCGCAGGCAAAAAAATTCAGGTCGAATTTGTTTCTGCTAATCCAACAGGCCCTTTGCACGTAGGCCATGGCCGTGGCGCTGCTTATGGCTCAGCCGTTGCTGATTTATTACAAGCTGTTGGTTTTGACGTATCAAAAGAATATTACGTCAACGATGCCGGCCGCCAAATGGATATTCTAGCAACCAGCATCTGGTTACGTTACTTAGAAGAGTGCGGTGAAGTCCTCCCATTTCCAAGCAATGGTTATCGCGGTGAATACATTAGAGATATTGCCTTTACACTGCATAAAGATACCGGCAATGAATACAGAAGACCAGCTGAACTGGTACTAGAAGATATTCCTGCTGATGAACCACAGGGTGGCGACAAAGAAAAACACATTGACGCTTTAATCGATAGAGCAAAAACATTGCTCGGCCCCTCTCTCTACCGTGATTTATTCCAGGCAGGCTTAAGCGTTATTATTGACGATATCAAAGAAGACCTTGAAGAATTTGGTGTCAACTACCAAGAATGGTTTTCAGAACGCGCGCTAATGGAAGACGGTTCAATCAAAGAAGCTCTAAAACGTTTGGATGATTCCGGCCATCTTTATATAAAAGATGGCGCAACCTGGTTTGCATCCAGCCGCTTAGGGGATGATAAAGAC
>DAOVVZ010000054.1:0-7224 GCA_030636915.1 Methylomarinum sp.
AATCCAGCTCCAGCCGAACGATTTTGTGTTGTATTAGAAAATGGCGACTCGGTTTTTTGCGTATATGATGATGTATCATCCTGAGGTGCTCTATAGCTCCCTTTACTATAAGCAGGCTGACGTCTGGCACCGGCTTTAGCTGCAAATAATCGATACAATAAATAGGCTATCCCACCAAAGATGAGAATATCCATAAAATTAAAATTCTCAAATGCACCACCAAAGAACATTGAACCCAACAATCCCCCTAAGGCTAAACCACCTAACATTCCCATCAAACCACCTCTTCGACTCATACCCTGTCTAGCTGCTTGGTTTTTATTAAATGCCTGCTGTTGGCTGGCTGATCGTGTTGGCTTTGAAGTGGCTGATTTGCGGAAAGGCTTACTAAAAGAAGACTTACCTCCAAATGAGCGTGAACCACCAAATCGCTTAGCCTCGGCATCAGGAATCCCTCCTAAAACCAAAGTAAGACCAATGAATACTGTTGCAAAAAATCCTGTTGTTTTTTTCATAATCTCTTTAAGTGAGCTTTGTTAGGTTTATTGAGTCTTAATAGTTCTTCTGTTATCTAAACATCTAAAACAAGTAGTTTTTTATTATATTTATCGATACAATTATACTCTTCTTCGCGTAGCACTCACATGTCAGAGTAGAAATGTTTTCAACACCCTCTAAAATTTTGACTATTCTACTGGTACTATTACAATTAATAGCGCCACTCGTGCATGCACATGCGACTGAAGATTCATCAAAAATAGGCTTTCATCTCCCTGAATTTGAGCACCTCAATACACACCATGACTCATCAGCTGTTGATTCAGCTCACAGCACAGAGACTGATCATTGTCTCATCATTAATATAGAAACAGGCATTAAACAAAAAAAGACAGATGGCGATAACGTAATATCTGCTGCCTTTCTGCCTCAGAGTTTCACATTTAATGTTCTGATTAAGCAAATACTGATTAATGCACCGCCTTTAAATCAAGCGCTGCATTCAAATACCAGCATACGTATACAGCCTTCACGCGCACCTCCTACAAAATCATAGCTCATCTTTAAGGTAAATCAAAAACACCTGTTCCAGCGTAAGAAATAAAATACAGAACGCCTAAGCAAATTACCTAAATAATGAGCAGATAGTACCTGCTAATCCAATTACATTTACGCTCACGTTTTAACTATGAGCATCAATACTATTTATAGCTAGAAATAACTTTTTTGGAGTTTTCATGTCTACTTTTAGACAGATAAGGTGGCATATCGCCTCTCTTTTATTAATGTCCCCCCTCTGTTTTGCACACGATGATGCCATTGTTGAGCACCATGACCGGATTCAAATTAACCAAGCATTAACACTTCCCCAAGTCATTGCTTTAACACTGGAAAATTTTCCTGATCAGTTACTAACATCGGCACGTGAACAAGAAGCCAATGCACTACAACAACGAGGTGATAGCTGGTTAGCTGGTGCACCCAAAATATCAATAAGCTATCTGGATGATTTACCTGGCGATGACACTGGCTTAAGAGAAATAGAAGCCCAACTACAACTCCCCTTATGGAACTGGGGACAACGTGAGGCCGGGCTAGTCGTTGCAGAAAAAGCCAATAATGCAACAAAAAAACTATCATCAGTCATACGATTAGACGTTGCAGGTCTGGTAAGAAATGCTTTATGGAATATGGAGCTAGAACAACTACGGTATAAACATACCAAATCTATTCTGGAAATTTCTGAACAACTACTAGCAAAAATAAAACGCAGAGTTGATTTGGGCGACTTACCTCGCTCCGATTTCTTACTGGCAAAAAGCGATCATCTACAAAAACGCTCACTACTGACACAGGCAGAAGCTGAAATGATGCATGCCCGTAAGAACTATATCAGCTTAACCCAAACAACCGAGATCCCTGCTAATTTTAAAGAAATACAAAGTACGCTGACTAATATCCCAGAAAATCACCCCGGACTTTTAGCCATCAATGCACTTGTACAGCGTAAACAAGCTGATCTTAACTGGGTAAAATCAGCTGGCTCAGGTCAGTCCAGCGTTAGCGTAGGTGGTAAAAGTGAAAAAGGTGATGAGAATAGTAATGATATAGAAAGCATGAGCCTACAAATATCCATCCCTTTTGGTGGTGGAGCTCAACTTGCACCCCGCATTGCATCGGCAAACCTTGCTTTAACTAAAACACTTGCTCAAAGAGCTCATTTACTCCGTAACCTGGAAAAACAATTCCACGAAGCAAAACATATATTAGAAGTCACACTGACTGAATTAGAAATAGCCAATGAATTAAAGCAAATTGCTCAAGCCCATTTAAAAATGACCCGCCTGAGTTTTTCTGCCGGTGAAATCAACCTAATGGACTTATTAAAAATTCAAGCACGATCAAATAATGCCATTCGTCACGCGAAAGAACGTGAAATTCTATTACAAAAATATATTGCTCTTTATAACCAAGCTGTCGGAGTACAACCATGAAAAGAATACTAATCGCACTCCTTTTATTAAGCAGCAACTACGCTATTGCAAATGATAAAGAAATTAAAATAACCCGGGTTCAATTTTATAATCTAGGCGTAAAAACAGATACTCTAAAACCTATAAAACAAATCCCATTACTTTATGCCCCTGCTAAAGTGGTTATCCCACCTAACCAGGAATACATTGTCAGTGCTGCACAAGCTGGATTAATCAGTAAACTCGAAGTGACGCTAGGGGATAAAGTAGAAAAAGATCAAATTCTGGCTCATATCAATAGCCCAGAATTATTATCACTACAACGTCAGTTTCTTAAAGCCAATAATCAAAAATATCTGGCATTAGCGGGTTATCAACGTGACAAAAAACTGCTACAGGAAGGGGTAATTTCTGATCGCCGCTGGCAAGAAAGTCGTAGTCGTTACAATACATTTTCAGCAGAAGCCAACGAAGCAAAACAATTACTGGAAATTGCAGGCATGTCAGCTAATGACATAAAAAAACTAGCCAATAGCCGTCGATTGAACAGCCAGCTCACTGTTTACTCACCCATCAAAGGGGTGGTATTAGAACGCATGGTTACCGCAGGCGAAAGACTTGAGATTCTGGCACCGTTATACCGAATTGCCAATCTTGAAAAACTCTGGCTAGAAATCAACATACCTCAAGAACGAATCAACAGTATTAAAATAGGTGACCAGGTTCAAATAGAAAACACAACAGTTACAGCAAAAATAAGCTTACTCGGCCAAAGTGTTGAAACACATAACCAAACCATACTCGCTCGTGCTGTCATTGATGGCTCTCCATCGACTATAAGAGCGGGGCAAAACATTAATACCCAAATCATCCAGAGTAGTGACAAACCTTCTTTTATAGTACCAAATGCAGCCATTGCCCAAAATGAAGGCAAAGCCTATTTATTTATTCGTAACTCGACCGGATTTATCGCCACGCCTGTTCTCGTCATTGGCAAGCAAAAAGATAATTCAGTGATTATCGGCAGTCGTGATTTAAAAGCTGAAACTGAAATTGCTATCCGAGGTGCAGTTGCACTAAAAGCCACATGGCTCGGTTTGGGGGGGCGATGAATAATGTCTAACTTAATCCGCTTTGCACTATCGCAGCGAATCCTCATCACCTTACTAATATTCCTACTAGCTGGTGCGGGGTTCTATGCTGCCAAAAACATCCCTATTGATGCATTCCCTGAAGTATCTCCTACACAAGTTAAAATCATTGTTAAAGCCAATGGCATGACGCCCGAAGAGGTTGAGTCCAGAATTACCGCGCCGATAGAGGTTGAGTTACTCGGTATTCCTCATCAAACCATGTTGCGGTCATTAGCCAAATATGCCTTAACAGACATTACTGTCGATTTTGAAGAAGGTACCGATATTTTTTGGGCACGCCAGCAAATTGCTGAACGACTCAATACCCTTTGGGGTGATTTACCCGATGGCGTTGAAGGCGGCATAGCCCCCATGACCACGCCCTTAGGTGAAATGTTCATGTTTGCCATTGAAGGCGGTGACCTGACCCTAATGGAACGTCGTAGCTTACTGGACTGGGTTATACGTCCCGCTCTGCGTACAGTTCCTGGTGTTGCTGATGTTAATGCACTCGGCGGCTTAGCGCGAAGCTTTGAAGTCGCTCCCGATAATACCCGCATGTCAGCCCGTAATATTGGCATTAATCAACTGATAGAAGCCTTACAATTAAATAACCGCAACGACGGTGCAGGCAGATTAACAGAAGGTGAAGAAGCCCTGATTGTACGTGCAGAAGGTCGCATTAAATCATTAGAAGATATTCGCTCCATTGTGGTTGCTCATGACCATGATTCTCCCATTACTGTCGGCGATATTGCCGAAATTAGAATTGGGGCATTAACCCGGTATGGCGCAGTGACCAAAGATGGTAAAGGTGAAGCGGTCACAGGTTTGGTTCTTAGCTTACGAGGCGCTAATGCCAGACAAACAGTCATCGATATAGAGAAAAAACTAGCCGAAATAAGCCCGGGCTTTCCCGAAGGCGTTAAAGTTGAGGTTTTTTACAATAGAGGAAACCTCGTCAGCAAAGCGGTAAACACCGTGTCAAAAGCCTTAGTAGAAGCCATCATCTTAGTGGTTATATTACTAATCTTTTTCCTGGGCAATTTAAGAGCCGCCTTAACCGTTGCCTGCTCTCTACCGCTGGCTGCCATGGTGACATTCATTTTAATGAAAAGCATGGACATGTCCGCCAACTTAATGAGTTTAGGTGGTTTAGTTATCGCCATAGGCATGCTGGTTGATAGTGCCATCGTGGTGGTAGAAAATATCATCACTCACTTAGCCAATAAAGAAAAAGCAGGTCGCCTACCTCGCTTACATATTATTTACCGAGCCGTTAAAGAAGTCTCTGCACCCGTGGTATCCGGTACTTTAATCATTATTATCGTGTTTTTACCGTTACTGACACTACAAGGACTAGAAGGTAAATTATTCACCCCCGTTGCCCTGACTATTGTTTTCGCACTCGGTGGAGCACTACTTTTATCTTTAACTGTCATTCCGGTTTTATCCTCTTATTTACTCAAAGATATTTCAGATCAAGAACCCTGGCTACCCAGACAGCTCCAAAAAATCTACCAGCCGATTCTGTTATGGAGTCTTACTAATACTAAAAAAGTATTTATCACTGCGGGCAGTTTGCTTGTCATTACCGCTGTTATCTTTACTCAAATCGGCAGCACTTTTATGCCAACACTGGATGAAGGCGACATCATTGTTCAGCTAGAAAAACTGCCCTCTATCACCCTGGAACAAACTGTTGAACTTGATGTTCAGGTACAAAAAAATCTGCTCAAAAATATTCCTGAAATTGTTAATGTCATCTCACGCGTAGGAACTGATGAACTCGGGTTAGACCCTATGAGCTTAAATGACACTGATACCTTCTTGATTTTAAAACCCAAAGATCAATGGCGGATGCAAAGCAAAGAAGCTCTGATTGAAGAAATAAGAAAAGTCATGGCTCAAACGCCAGGGATAGCTTTTGGTTTTACCCAGCCTATTGAAATGCGTGTTTCAGAAATGCTGACAGGAACCCGCGGCGATGTTGCGGTTAAACTATTTGGTACAGATCTTGACCAGTTAAATGCCAAAGCCAAAGAAATTGAAGCGACTTTAAAATCTATTGCCGGAGCAACCGATGTATTTGCCAAAGAAAATGAAGGCATGCAATTTTTGCAATTAACCATAGACCGTCAAGCAGCAGGTCGCCTGGGCTTAAGCAGTAACAGTATTCAAACCATGTTGCGCGCCCAAATTGAAGGCTTAAATATCGGTATTGTCCAGGAAGGCATAAAACGTACTCCCCTCATTTTACGTGGGGACAGCAACTCATCTAACTTTGAAAACTTACAACTGACCCTTCCAGATGGTGGACACGTCCCTATTACAGCTGTTGCCAAAATAACACGAGCGGAAGGCGTTGTTTCTATTGATAGAGAAAGAGGTCAACGCTTTGTGGTTATTCAAAGTAATGTAGAAGGACGTGACCTGGTTGGTTTTGTTGCTGAAGCTCGTAAGCTTGTTGCAGAAAAAGTCAAACTACCCACAGGCTATCATGTTGAATTTGGCGGTCAGTTTGAAAACCAGCAAAGAGCGGCCACTAGATTAGGCTTAGTGATTCCCATCTCACTCGGGCTAATTTTCTTGTTACTATTTTCAACCTTTGGATCAGTTAAACAAGCCAGCTTAATCCTATCTAACATTCCTTTAGCAATGATAGGTGGCGTGTTTGCTTTATGGATATCAGGCGAATACTTATCAGTCCCCGCCTCCGTTGGCTTTATTGCCTTGCTCGGTATTGCAGTATTAAACGGTGTAGTGATGGTCAGTTACTTTAATCAACTGCGCGCCACAGGCATGGACTTGGCAGAAGTCGTCTTCACCGGTTCCACAAGACGTCTACGCCCAGTAATGATGACAGCCAGCACCGCTGCTTTTGGCTTATTGCCGCTGATATTTGCCACCGGCCCCGGCTCGGAAATTCAAAGGCCTCTCGCCATTGTTGTTATTGGCGGCTTAGTATCATCAACCTTCTTAACGCTGATATTGTTACCTATTTTGTATCAAAAATTTAGTGACGATAAAAAACTGGAGATAAGCAATGGATAATGAAGAGTTTTTAATGACCATTAATGTGCCTCCCAGTCTTGAAGAATCCATCGTTGACTGCCTGCTAACCTTTGAAGCAGAGCACGGCTTTAGTAGCTTGCCGGTAAGTGCGCACGATCACAAAAATGAAGGCTTATCCATCGCCGAACAAGTCACGGGCAGACAACGAAAAATCCGCTTTCAAATGTATTTAGAAAAAAAAGACTTAACAACATTAATAGAGCGATTAAAAGCAGATTTCTCAGGTTCAGGCATTAACTACTGGGTACAACCTGTGGTTGATAAGGGGACTATTTAGCTTAGAAAGTTCAAGTTTCCAAGCGTAGGCTGGATAAGCGGACAGCGTAATCCGGCATTGCCAGTATGCTGCTAAAAATTAATGGATAAACGCGTAAGATGAGCCCCTTTCAGGGCTCATCTTACTAAGGACAATAATTACTTTATATAGAGATATTATTGATTCTGACTGACCGTCATTGTAACGCTGCTGTCTTCATTAAAACTTATGGATACGTCAACGACACCTTCCAGCAACTCAACATATTCAAGTATATCCTGCTCTTCAA
>DAOVVZ010000082.1:0-6212 GCA_030636915.1 Methylomarinum sp.
TTGTTGAGGTTGATCGCCATCCGCTAAGTTAAATGCCATAACCCAACCATCGCCACCTTTTGCGCAGGTGCCTGATTCTGGAATGAGAGTGTTAATGAATAAATTGTTATTCCGTATTTTAGGATTAGCAATCACTCTTTCGCCAGAGCCTGCTGGTGTAACAGTGTCATATAAGTCAACCATCCAGCCTTTAGAGTTTGTGCCAGCATCAGGTTGTTCCACAGTTCGTCCTTCGCTACAGCCTGTTTGCTCAACAGCATCACAATCATCTACTCGCATAGTCTGCTCTTTAAAGCCGTTATTGCCACTGGCTCTGGGACCTAAGCCTGAATTACCGCCATTAGTGAGTGCATTTGCTTCACGAACAGCATAAATTGTTTGCAATTGTGTCTCTGTAATATCATCCATTGTTATATATTGACCAGTACCAAATGCAATAATAACGTCAGTTGTATTAGCGCTAAGTGGGTCAAGAGATACAGCCGGTTTTACTGTTATCGGTTGTGCTTTACTTGTTGGGTTCGCACCGTCATGTGCTGACATAATTGGAGCTGGGTTACCACCCGAACTATAGCCAACTCCCCAGCCCGTTGCCTGACAAGTATCACTTGCATCATTACAAAGGTCAAAAGCCCATAGGTTACCATTCAGATCACCGGCATAGGCTCGGTCAACAGCACCATCGCGGTTAAGGTCGACCAGAGTTGGAGTGGATAAACCATTACAGGCATCCCCAGCCCCACCTGAACCAGTATCAATGATTTGGTAGTCACTGCTAGTCCAACCATCAAGCCCGTCTTCGAGATAAAGTATAAAGAGTTTAGCTTTACAGTCACCATTGCCATCTATACCACTGTTATAACCGTTACCAAATACGGCGGCAAATTTGCCATTGTTCATCATGGTGATAGTGGGTTTGCTAAAGGAGTAACCCAAATCATCATGGGTAAATTCCCATAGTGCAATTTCATCAGCATTAGCGCCAACATCTGCAAACTTATCCGGGTCGGTGATATCAAGTAAAAATAGAGTACGACCACCTTGACGTTGACCGCCTAATAATACTGTACGCCATGCAGGATCTGTTGTTACTCCACCATTTGCATCTCGATGTTTCATCCATACATCAGAAACAGAAGGGGATAAATCAACATAAAAACGGTGACTGTAAGTAGGATCAGCAAGGTAATGTAAGCCTTGCTGGCTACTGCTGGAAAAAGTACCTGTTGGCACATAGGCCATCATTTCAGAACCATCTGCAGCACTAAGTGCGTGTAACATGCCATCATTCGCTGCAGTATATATAACGGGAGTACGCTCTCTAACAGCTGTTGTTTTTTCCCATAGCGAATAGGCATCGGTACCTGTAGGGAATGGACTAACGTTAGGGCGCTGTTTACCAAGAGTGGGTTTACCAACAAAAACCGGGGTGGCATTAACAACATCTCCTAAAACAGATGCACGTTTACGAAAGTTAGGTGTTGTAGTTTGACTTTCACGAGAACGATCTCCGCGTAAATAATCAACTAATTGGATCATATAATCCCGGTTTGCTGCTTTTTCAGTTGCATTGGCTGCTGTTGAATCATTACATGGGAAGGGAATATCAACACCCTGGCAAAGATCATTAATTAACTTCTGAGGTAAAGTTGATGACGTTAAGCTGGTGTAATTAAAAGCATCTGGCATATCAAACTCAATCCCTTTGTTACCACTTGCATAGGTCATAATTTCGCGGTCAGTATGAGCTTGATTATTAATAGATGATGATGCTTTCCAGCAACCAGTATCTGTTCCTACGGTACAACAAGTTGTCAAACCTGCGTCTAGTTGTATCTGAGTTAAAGGGCAATGATTTGTGATTGCTCCAGATATACTATTAATGGGAAGTGAGTTAACTTCACCATCCCAGGATACAGTATTAAATTTTGCCTGGAATGCCGCAGAATTACTGTTGAGTGTGCTGGAGTTAAAACTTATCGCTGAAGCAGTACCTGATTGTTCAGCAATAGCATTAACCGCGTCAGTTATTGAGCCGACCAAAGAATCCACATCATTTGCAAAAGAGAATGTGCCCCCTGCTTGTTCAGCTGCAGACTTCATTAATGGGTTAAAGCTGCCACCATCTGGATCAAAAGAAGCATCGGCAAAACCAACAGTGTAAGTCGCGATATTATTTTTATACTCGGTGTAGTCGGGTCTTAAATCAATTTCATACAAGGCTTGGGTAATGTCATCGAAAAAGTCTGAACCGCCATCACTATCAGATTCATAGGTGTAGATACTTTTTTTATCATAGTTTCCACAGGTATAGCTGCCGGCAGTTTGATTTGCCGCGGTGCAGTCTTGATCATAGTCATGAAAGGGATGATTTGTGAGAGAGAAGGTTGTTCCGCCCGATGAGCGTAGATAATTATCTCTACGGGTGAGTCCGTCAGAAAGGGCAATAACAAAATTTTTCTGGCAGCTAAATATAACAGGTTCACCTTGTCCAACAGCTTGATCATCCTTGCCGAGTAATTTTTCACATTTGTGGGTTGCTTCTAAGCCAGCAACACCTGGATGAATAACCAAATCACCATCTGCACCAGAAGTACCACTACCACAGCTGTCACCAGCACCGTTTGCAAAATATCGGCCAATATCATGCATTGTTTTACCAAGAATCGTTCCTTCACCACCTAAGGTATTATAACCGGGCCCAGCGCCACCTAGTGCGGCAACATTTGCTTTTAAACTGCTGAGAGTCGTGGCATAGGTACCAGTAAGGCTTGAATCTAAAAGTGTCATTGGAGTTTTAATTTGGCTATCGTTTTTATAGCTGGCAATACCAACATAGACCCTATTCAGATCATCTAATACAGTATTCATACTGGTCAACAGTACTTCCCACCGAATGTCGGTGTTGCCGCCACCTATGGCATTATCCATGGAACCTGAGTCATCGATTAAAAACATAATATTAGGTGGCGCATTTGCTGTGACTTGTAGTGGGTCATTCGACAAGTTACCGGGTGCAGCCATCGCTTGCTGAGAAAAACTTATCGTTAAAATGAATAAACCTAGTAAAGTAACAAGAACAGTAACTAGCGTAATAAATGGATTAAATACTTTCATGACCGACTCCTAAAATGTCTAGCTTACAGTCGTTTGCCGTAATTCGATTGAAGAATAACCTGGGTTTTATCTGATTGCCCTGTACCCCGTGCGGTAACTTTAAAACTGGTAATTTTACCACCGCCTTGATCTTCACCATGATTTTCCATGACGATAGCTGTGGCTTCCTCTTCGCCAATTTCATCACGATACTCAACGGTGAAGCGAGGGTTTGTTCTAACTTCATCAATGGCTGTTGCCATAACTTTTGAGTCTGTACCTGTCCACCAGGTTGCTATACTAAAAGCATTACTTGTTTTTGGACCAGTGTATGGAGCATATAGCCCATTATTTCCATCAAAAGCGGATTCTGTATTGATGTTATTTTCTGCCCACTTTTCACCATAAGCTAATGCAGCTTCAGCAGCTTGAAAGGCAATTTCTCTATCACGGAAATTACCGGCCATTTTTTCTTGCAAGCTGGATGAGCTCATACTGCTAACACCAATCATTGTTAACACCAGTAGTATGATTAAGCTGAGTATCAATACCGAACCATGTTGTTTGCTGTGATTTAAAGAAGTTAATGTTTTCAAAATATTCACCTTAAATTTATAAACTAAACGCACGGTTGCGTAACTTAATGGTCATGCTCATTGTTCGACGTAATCGTTTGTCTACTGGAGGTGTAATGGTGGTCGCAGTTGCATCAGTAGTGCCACCGAGTAGACGAACTTTTTGTACTGTCGAACGCCAGGGGAGTTCTTTTATAGAACGAAGCAAAATAGAAATGCGAACAGCCGTGACAATAGAAAAGTCAGTAACTATATCGGCCGGAACGAAACGGTTTGGAATATTGTCGGAATCACTGTCTACACCATATAGCACTTGAAAGTTTTCAACACCTTCTACCAACTCAGTGCCAACGGCATCATCCCCATTTTTAACGAACAGGGCGGGGCCATTTGCTCCTTTGCCAATATAAAAGAATTTCGTAGTCATTTTTACAATTTCGCTACCAACACCAAATTCATATTCCGGACCTGCTGCACCTGCCTGGAAAGATGTTTCTACATTACTCTGGCCGTTCATTGTTGTGCCGGAATGAAGAATGAGAACTTCCGTAGGATCCGATGGGGTATTTGCCGGATTAGTATCTGTAACCATAAAAGCGAGTGATTTTTTACAATCCGATATGAGTAAAGGGTCTCCTGGACAAATACCACTGAGAGCATCCTGACCGCCGCCGCATCCACCTTCATTTAAGCCGCCAGTGTAAGTGATTCGAAAATTCGCACTATCGTTATTTTCGGTAATTTCAATACCACTATTTTCACCAACGCGAGAGGCGAGAATATCTGTGTGTGGCAGTGGGTCAAGTTTAGCGATAAGAGTAGCACTTATACTTGATGTGATTGAAACATAATCTGCTGCGTTGTTTGAAATCAACGGATACTCGTCAAGCGTACTGACAACATCACTAGGCGCTGTGCCGGCTGCTTCATAACCCTCGATGCCAGTTTGAAATAAAAATTCTTCAGATTGGTTGGTAAAATTATTAATTGTGGTATTAAGCGCTGAGCTACAGCCGTAATACCCTGCTCCGCGAACAAAGCGGGCAATGTAATTCATGGCGAAGCGTCCATTTTCTTGTAAACGCGAGAACTCTTCTTGTAGTTTAAAACTACGTTTACTGCTGGTGTAAACAGAGCTAATACCTAAAGCAACAATAGAGCTAATAGTAATGGCAATCATCATTTCAACTAAGGTAACGCCATAGATTTTGCTGACACCGAGCTTCATTTTTTTGTTTTTAGGGAAGCTTAATGTTGTGTTGTGCTGGTTGTTATAAGAAGTCATGATGTTATACCTCTATATGTGTCGCGTAGCATTTAAGGTCAACATCAGCATCATCACCACAGTCAGTTCCTGTTGCGCCAGTACGTTGTTCATCCCACATAATAATGATTTCAAAAATATTACCTGTTTGAGTGACTTTTCCCTTTCCTGAAGGGAGTTCATGTTCCAGTCTTTTTTGCCAGTGATAAATATCAAATTGAGCCATTTCTGTAGGAGTGCATATAGTAGCTGCAGAAGTTGCAATACAGTCTTTGCTGGGCGCTGTTATTAGTGTGGTAGTTAGGGAACTAAAATCAGTGACACGATAACCATCGGCAGCCGTATTTGCGCGTATTAAGTCACTCATATTATAGGATTGTTGCATCGCGATGGTGCGCTGATAAGCGGTTGAGTTATTTTTTAACGCGATAGCCTGAATACCCGCGAGCCCAAGCATGCCAACAGAGAATATGAGCATTGCAACCATGACTTCAAGCAAGGTAAAACCGGATGATTTGTTGATTAAATGATTCATAATGGACAACTTACCGCTACAGCCGGGTTAGCAGCATTAAGAACAGGTTTTGCTGTGGGGTTTATACCTTCAGCACGAGATGGACGGCCAATGAAGTTAACATTCACGGCTTTGGCTTTTGTCGCGGTTTTTGTTGATTCACATAACGTAAAAGTGCCCACCGATGAACCGCTCAAGTTACGATCACGAGATGTGCCATCAGCTAAAAATTGATACACACCTGTTACATCATAAATCGATAGTCGTAGTGTTGTGCCACCATTAAATTTATTTTGTATTTTGATTAATGTGTCAGTGCTGCCATTTATTGCATTATCTCGATTACTATCGGTAAATACGAGCCAACCATTTTCCCAATTGGTAGCGTCAGTGCCATCGCAGCTAGTACCATTTGTACTAACACATAGTGTGACTGTAGTAGCTGATTTAATTGCTTCACTACGAGCTAAAGCCAAACTACCGGCAATACTGTTGATTTGGGTAACGAGGCGATTATTGTCGGTCATTTGAGTTAATGCAGGAATGCCTGTCACTAAAACAATGCTTACCACAGCCAATGTGACAATCAGTTCTATTAATGTGAATCCGTGGTTATTTTTAGTCATGTGAATGTTATAGTCCATTTCGTTTTGTAATTCAGGTTATTGGAGATAGTCGGAACTTTATCTCTGATAAGTGGCATTACAGGGTAAGAAACTGTGATACAGGCACGATTCTATAATGCTTGGTAAAAAAGAGGAAA
>DAOVVZ010000346.1:0-3187 GCA_030636915.1 Methylomarinum sp.
ACAGCAAACTGCGCCACCTATAAACCGAAGTTCAACTCAATGGCAACGCACCTATAGTAAAGATTAGCCACCCGATTACAGCGTTTATGAAAATCAGTTACACACAGTAACTGTGTGCATTGCTGTTGATAACTAATGTACAACTCACTTTAAGAGCAGTTATATCAATACCTCAGCATAGATTGTATAAAAATCATACAGAAGCTGGTCTTCAGCAGTTTTATTAGTCAATAAAAACACTTATAGTATACAAATACCCCTTCACAACACATCCTACCAAATAAAAACCAAATACCATGAAAAATAATCGACTAAAAATCCAACTGCTTTTAATCGGCATAACTACCATCACCTCTGGTATGGCACAGTCTAAAGATATTTTACCTGCCGCCAATGGAATCAAGCAGCCTATCGGTTTAAACAACTGGCGAGTCATTGGCACCTCATACCGTACAGATAACAATACGCAACGAGTTATTTTAGGCAATAGCATTGCAATTAAGGCAGTAAAAACAGGAGAGACGAAACCTTGGCCTGAAGGGACTATTTTGGCAAAGCTGGTTTGGAAAAACACAGAACATCCACAATGGAATGCAGCTATAGTGCCTAATGAGTTTGTTCACTCTGAAATAATGATTAAAGATAGTACCAAATATAAATCTACTGCTGGCTGGGGATTTGCTCGATGGAAGGGGTTAGATCAACAACCTTATGGAAGTGAGCAATCATTTGAGCAAGAATGCTTTTCTTGTCATGCCCATGCAAAAAACAGCGATCATGTTTTTACAATCCCTGCAAAAATACCTTAAGTCCCAATTAACAAAGCCTTAAAGGCCTTTTTTTTATAATAAAAGACAAACACTTTATAAGCGAACCAAACTTTTCTATTTTATATTATTATGTTTTACACTATCTCGGTGTATACTTCTTAATCTACTTTAAGAACCTACTAATAACAAACAATAAGGGTTTCTAGCAATGGCCGAAAAAACTGTAAGTAAACACTTGATTAACCTAGAAAAATATTTTTCTGCATCAAACCCAATACTACAAAAAGCCAGCGCAACATTTCATGAGCTTGATCAACTAGAGTACGACCTTGGACTAATTGATGAAAGTGAATCAACTGCCAGAAAAAGCTCCTGGTGGCCTATAGTCAGTTTAATTGGTGGATTTTCATCAGCAAAATCTGAATTTATCAATCGATATTTAAATGCCAACCTGCATTCTTCAAACCATAAATTTACCATACACCAATATACACCCCAAGCAACCAATGCAACCCTACCCGGCACTGCGTTAGATGCTGACCACAGACTTCCTTTCTATCAAATCAGCAATAAACTTGAGCAAATAGAAAAAGGAGAAGGCAGTAAAGTCAATGCTTATCTAGAATTAAAAACAGTGAACAGTGACCGGCTTAAAGGCAAATTGTTCATAAATACCCCCGTTCTTAATGCGACCCAAACATCTACGATTAAACCCGTGCTAACGCAACATATTTTAAGGATGTCTGACTTGGTTTTAGTCTTTACAGACTTATTTGATGCGACTCCTGAATTAATCAAAGAATCAGTTGATGAAATAGTAGAACAACAAGACTCAAACAAATTCATCTATGTCATAGATCACTCAGAAATCAACCTTGATGAAAATAAAATCAATGAGATCATTTCATCATGGCAAAGACGATTAGCTGAAATTGGCATACATACAGGACAATTTATCGTACTGTCAGAGTCATCTCAGTCTTCCGAAAATAACTCAATCACCGAGATTGATCAACGTTTGGAAAATATTGAAAATGATCGTTCATACCGCGTTCTAAACTCTCTGGAAAAAAGTATTCGTGATATTAATAACTGCTATATACCCGAAGTGGAAAAGCATCTAACGATATGGAAAGATCGTATCAATATGTCCACCTTAATCATTTTAGGGTTTATCATTACATTATTGCTTTTTGCTGAAATCACAATGGGGGTTGTCCAATTACTTTTTGACCCAATTATTGGCCCAGCTTTTCTGTTAATTTTAATAGGGTTTTTAATTCCGACTCACTTAATGATGGCCAAAGTACATGCCAAATTTATTATTAACAATCTAAAAGACCGACAAAAAGAACTTAATTTAACTGAAAACCTATCAGGCTTATTTGAAAAAAGCCTTACTTTCTGGCGCATAATTCTTCCTATTAATGAGCCTGCTGGTAAAAACAAAAAAACACAAAAACGAATTAGCGCACTTATAGAAAAATCCAAAGATATGGTTCAAGCTTTAAACGACCAATTCAGCCACTATAATCAGGATGCCGCCTATAGCAGCCAACAAGACCCAACATACCCAACTGAAAACCAATAATCATACCGGATTCGCAATTATGAATATATTTAAATTATATTTGCCACTCTGCTGGTTAAAAGTCAACCCTGTTGACTTACCAAGTTCAGTTAAGTTTCTTAAACAAAATCTTTGGTTCTATTTTATTGTTGAGCTATTTATACAGGCCAACATGATTGACCCTACCGAAGCGTTTATTGAAGTTATTATAGAAACCTCTTTAACACTTTGCTTTGTTGGCTTAATCTTATTTCTTAATAAAAACACACATCTTTACATACGAATAATCACTGCCGTACTGTTTTGTGAAAATGTTATCGCTTTATTTGGTGTTCCCGTCGTTATATGGCTTACCATAAGTGAGAATTTACTCAGCTACTACCTTATGGTGTTACTGGTTCTATGGGATTTTGTTCTTATCACCTTCATCATCAAAAAAGTACTCTCGATTAACACAGCCGCCAGCCTAACCATCTCTTTTTTCTACTTTATGATGACCTATGCCGGTGCATACGGGGTAACCTTACTACTATTTTAAATAGCCATAAATGATGCAATATAGCCACAACATTTACGAGTGTAGCTGCTCTTTATCACCAAATGACTGCTTGAGCACATGAACAAGACTCTGCATTATTAGCCTTTGTTTCTCGTACCACGGGCTCATACCGCTATCAACAACTGCTATCATCGACATTACCCGCTCCCCCAAAGCCCACATTAACAACCGACGTTAAAATAGAGCGTTTACGCGTAATTTTAGGTTTCAACTCAACCTTGTCCACCGCATGATCAATTTCCTCAGATGAATTATTATCATGATTATTTTAAAACAAAGGAAATTAAC
>DAOVVZ010000277.1:0-3730 GCA_030636915.1 Methylomarinum sp.
AAAAAAAGGGGAGACTGCATAGTCTCCCTTTTTTTTGCCTGAAACTTATTAATCCCGTATCATTCAAGCATTACACATCAGATATCTTATACAAATATGAAAATTAGAGTCCTCGGTTCAGGTGCAGGTGGTGGTTTTCCTCAATGGAACTGCAGCTGCCCAAATTGCAAAGCCGTAAGAGCAGGTTCTATCAAAGCCAGCACTCGTAACCAATCATCGATTGCTGTTTCATCTGATGGTGAACACTGGGTGTTGTTTAATGCCTCCCCTGATGTACGCGCGCAATTAGAAAATTTTCCAGAAATTCATCCCAAAGATAAAGTACGTGGCACGGGCATAGAAGCGATTGTAATGATTGACTCTCAAATCGACCACGCAACCGGCCTACTCATTCTGCGTGAAGGCGACCCGCTGACTATTTATTGCACAGACATGGTGAAGCAAGACCTCACTACTGGCTTTCCTATTTTTAATATCCTGGAACACTTTTGTGGTGTGAACGATCACCCTATTCCATTGAATGGTGATGCCTTTACCATACCCAACATTGATGACCTTGAATTCACCGCCTTACCACTTAAAAGTAAAGCGCCTCCGTATTCACCGCACAGAAATGATCCGCACGAAGGTGATAATATCGGCATGGTGATTCGCCAGATTTCAACAGGAAAAACAACCTTTTACGCACCGGGTTTAGGCGCGATAGAACCCCACGTAGAAAAAGCAATGACTGAAGCCGACTGCGTCATGGTAGACGGCACATTTTGGACAGATGATGAACTAGCCTCTGTCGGCCGCCCATTATTGGCGAGAAAAATTGGCCATATACCGCAATCTGGTGAAGGCGGCATGATCGAAATTTTAGATGCCATGGAAAAACCGCGCAAAATATTGATCCACATCAATAACACCAATCCAATATTAGACGAAGATTCTGAACAACGTAAAACACTGGATGCCTCAGGCATAGAAGTATCTTACGATGGTATGGAAATCAATTTATAATAATTAAACCTCCTCACCCCAACCCTCTCCAGCAGGAGAGGGAGATATAAAAGGTAAATACATGAGTTGCTGTTCTAACAAAGCATGGACTAGAGAAGAGTTCGAAGCCAAATTGCGTGGCATGGAAAATAAATACCACATTCATCATCCAATGCATACCTTGATGAATGCAGGTAAATTAACCCAGAAACAATTACAGGGCTGGGTTGCTAATCGGTTTTATTATCAAATAATGATCCCGATTAAAGATGCTAATATTCTGGCTAATTGTCCTGACCGTGAGACACGCGCAATCTGGACTCAACGCATTCTTGACCATGACGGCCATCCAGGTGATCCTGGCGGTATTGAAGCATGGATTCAACTAGGTATTGCTGTCGGCATGACGCGTGAAGAAGTTACCTCTTTAGAACATGTATTACCTGCTGTTCGTTTTGCAGTTGATGCTTATGTTAATTTTGCCAGACGCTCTGAATGGCATGAAGCCGCTAGCTCATCATTAACGGAAATGTTTGCGCCTAAAATTCATAAACAGCGCTTAGATAATTGGCCAGAACTGTATCCTTGGGTTGAAAAGGAAGGTTATATTTATTTCCAAAAACGTCTCACAGAAGCACGCAGAGATGTAGAACATGGCCTGGAAATCACTCTGGACTGGTATAAAACACGCGAACAACAAGAACGCATGGTTGAAATACTTCAGTTCAAACTTGATGTTTTATGGTCTATGGCTGATGCAATGTATATGGCTTATGTTAATGATATGCCTCCTTACTTTAATGTTGAGAAATAATTAATATAGGCTGGGTTAGCTTATTAAGCGCTGGTCACAATTGGCTCCTGCCTCAAGTGACACTTGTCCCTCCATGGACTTCGCAAGATAACGTAACCCAGCATATATCAATAAACCCGCATATTGCTGGGTTACGTTTTTTTACTTCGTTCAAAAATCTAACCCAGCCTACACCAATCATTAAAATATGACTATAAACCCAGAATTAACCATCAACTTCTCTCCTATGCATCGCCTACAATGGGAAGAGGCTCAACAAAAAGATGTCATTCTTTATCCAGAAGGCATGGTAGAACTTAACCAGAGTTCCGCTGAAATATTAAAATTATGCGATGGCTCGCGTACACTAGATCAACTTGTGACTGATTTGGAAGAAAAATTCTCAACCAGTGGTTTAAAAAACGATATCAGTAGTTTCCTAGAGGTAGCATTACAAAATGGCTGGATCCAACAATCTTAAAATCACCCCTCCTCGCTGGTTACTGGCAGAATTATCGTATAAATGTCCGTTACAATGCCCGTATTGCTCAAACCCTCTGGATTATGCAAAACACAGCTCAGAAATAAACACAGAAGATTGGAAGCGGGTATTAAGCCAAGCTCGAAAGATGGGAGCAGTACAATTAGGCTTTTCTGGCGGTGAACCTTTAACGCGCCAGGATTTGCCTGAGCTGGTTCAACATGCCCGTCAATTAGGTTATTACTCTAATTTAATCACCTCTGGTTATGGATTGACTGAAGATAAAATCATCCAGCTAAAAGAAGCCGGATTAGATCATATTCAAGTCAGTATCCAGGCCAGCAGCCAAGAACTTAACGACCATTTAGCGGGTACAGAGTCTTATCAGACTAAAAGAGAAGTCGCTCATTTAGTTAAAAAACACGGCTACCCGATGGTCCTGTGTGTAGTTATCCACAGAGAAAACATTCACCAAATGCCTGAAATCTTGGCTATGGCAGAAGAGCTGGGGGCAGACTATTTAGAACTAGCAAACACCCAATACTATGGCTGGGCACATAAAAATCGCGACCTGCTAATGCCTACTAAAGAACAGTTTGACAAAGCTGAAGCGATTGCTCAGGCATATAAAGAAAAAGTCGCAGGGAAAATGAAGATTTATTATGTGATCCCCGATTTTCATGAAGACCGCCCTAAGGCATGTATGAACGGCTGGGGGACAACCTTTTTAACTATTGCTCCCGATGGAGTCGCCCTACCTTGCCATTCAGCGCGTGAATTGCCCGGCTTAGAATGCCCAAATGTTAACGATATGAGTGTTGAAGAAATATGGAATGAGTCTAAAGCCTTCAATTTTTTCCGTGGCACAGATTGGATGAAAGAGCCTTGCCGCAGTTGCGATGAAAAAGAAAAAGACTTTGGTGGTTGTCGCTGTCAGGCTTATATACTCACTGGTGATATGAATAATACAGACCCTGTTTGCAGCAAATCACCGGATCATCATGTGATTGAAGAAGCGCTCGCCTCAGCAAGAGCCAGTGCCCTATCAAATGATGAGAAACCCTTAATTTTTCGTAACAGTAAAAATTCTAAAAAACTTTCATAAATTGTAAGAGTGTATGTCTGCCCTCTGCGCGATTTAAGAGCGTTTTAGAGAATTATTTTTCCCCTCACCTACCCCTCTCCCTCAGGAAAGGGGTAAGAACAATAGCAATCGATTTGAACTTCCAAAAACAATCAGAGTCCTTTTTTGAACGCAATCCCCTGACCACCCCAATGGATGGATACATGCCTTTCTGCCAATTAATTTTCTTTATACTCCTTAGCGCCTTTACCCAACAATCCATAGCACTTGGCACTCCAGACCTTTTACCACCAGAACAGGCATTTAAAGTTTCAGCCAAGGCCATTTCTGCTGAACAGATTGAAGTTTCATGGGTGATTGCCGATGGTTATTATTTATACCGAAATAA
>DAOVVZ010000212.1:0-4265 GCA_030636915.1 Methylomarinum sp.
GTGGTTTGCTAAGCATCAGTTAAGAATGCCCTCTGAAAAGATATTGCAAAGAGTGCTTGTTGAGGTGGCTGGAGCAAGAGAGGGTGCAAATCCCGAGCTTAAAACAACAGGTTATTGTATTAGGCGTTATAGAGGTAAGTTGTATTGTTTGTCTGTTGTTGATATTGAAGCCGATATTGAAGAGCTGTACTGGCTAGAAAAGGATCAGCCATTGGAGCTTAAAAAGCATTGCTTTTTAAGCGTTAAGGAAAGTTCGGTAGGGATTAGTAAGCAGTTATGGGATAAGGCTAAGGTGGTTATAAAGCCAAGATGCGGCTCAGAGAAAATTGCTTTGCCGGGGCGACAAGGGCGACATACGCTTAAGAAGTTATTTCAAGAAAAAGCCATCCCTCCTTGGGAGCGAGATGCAATTCCTTTACTTTATTTAGATGGTCAACTGGCTGCGGTGGGTGATTTATGGGTAAGTTCAGCGTTTTATAGCACTGAAAATAAAGGTTGTTATCAAATTATTCTGACTAATAAGTCCTAGTCGCAGAGCTCTTTGTTGTTGAAGTTATTTATGTGCAGTTTCTCTAGGTTGGAAGGGCTTTGCGTAAGTACTTGTACCAATCCTAATAGATTTATACTTAAAAGAAATCGTCATTCCTGCATGCTCTTAGCAGGAATCTATAGTGTACTCATGGATTCCCGATTAAAGACCTCGGGAATGACGACTATTACAGTGATTATTTATTGGGATTGGTATTATACCGAAGGTGAGCTTCTCTAACTGGATGCGTTAAATTTAGTTAAGGAGCGAGGATTTAATAATATGCGAAAGTTTGACGCAGGTTTTTGTTCGTATTGAAGGCGTAGCAATGGGCGCATAGCAGGCTACGCAACTGTTGCTACAACGCAGAAGACGGGCAAAAAAACAAGTCAAGATTCGTACATTATTGAATCCTCGCTCCTAAGGCTTATATGAAGTGGGTATTGCTATCTTTCAGGTTATTATGGCTAAATTCCTTTACAAGGAAACTATTGTTAGGTGAAACAAGAAAAAAACTAAAAATAATGCTAGAATGTGCGGTTTTTAAATGTACTTTTCAGTTGACTTAATACAGGTAATCTTCTCTCTTATATGACAAAATTCATATTTATTACAGGCGGTGTTGTTTCCTCGTTGGGTAAAGGAATCGCAGCTTCATCTTTAGCAGCTATTCTTGAAGAACGTGGTTTAAAAGTCACAATGACAAAGCTGGATCCCTACATTAATCTAGATCCAGGCACTATGAGTCCTTTTCAGCATGGAGAAGTCTTTGTAACTGAAGATGGTGCGGAAACTGATTTAGATCTCGGGCATTATGAGCGATTTCTTAAAACCACCATGAGTAAAAAGAATAATTTTACTTCAGGTCAAGTATATGAAAATGTTTTGCGCAAAGAGCGTAAAGGTGAATACTTAGGCGCAACTGTTCAGGTTATCCCTCATATTACCGACGAAATTAAACGTCGCGTGTATGCCAGTGCCGAAGGTATGGATGTTGCATTGATTGAGGTCGGTGGAACAGTTGGTGATATTGAATCGTTACCTTTTTTGGAAACTATTAGACAAATAGGTATTGAGCAAGGTCGTGATAAAGCATTGTTTATCCATCTGACTTTAGTGCCTTTTATTAAATCTGCCGGTGAGCTAAAAACTAAACCAACACAACATTCGGTAAAAGAATTAAGAACGATTGGTATTCAGCCTGATATTTTAATTTGTCGATCTGAACAACCTATCCCAGCGAGTGAGCGTCGTAAAATTGCATTATTTACTAATGTCGCAGAAAAAGCCGTTATATCAGCGATAGATGCCGATACAATTTACCGTATTCCTCTATTGCTTAACGAACAGGGCTTAGATGATATTGTTGTTGATCAATTAAGATTAGACGTCCCTCCTGCAGATTTGACTGAATGGCAAGAAGTGGTTGAAGCCATTACTCACCCTAAAGATGAAGTAACCATTGCTATGGTGGGTAAGTATGTCGATCATTCTGATGCATACAAATCATTAGATGAGGCTTTGATTCATGCGGGTTTAAAAACGCGCAATAAAATTAAAATCAAATATATTGATTCCGAACAGATTGAAGAAGAGGGCGTTGCGGCATTACAAGATGTCGATGCAATCCTTGTTCCTGGCGGCTTTGGTGAGCGTGGTGTTGAAGGTAAAATTGCCACTGTTCGTTATGCTCGTGAAAACAATGTTCCTTATTTAGGTATTTGTTTAGGCATGCAGTCAGCTGTGATTGAGTTTGCTAGAAATGTAGCGGGTCTTGAAGGCGCGCACAGTACAGAATTTTTACCTAATTCGCCTCATCCAGTGATTGGTTTAATTACCGAGTGGATGGATGAAGATGGACAGCTTGAAACGCGTGATGAAGATTCTGATTTAGGCGGCACCATGCGCTTAGGTGCACAAAAATGTCGATTACAGCCTGATACATTGGCATATCGCTCATATCAAAAAGATGTCATTACAGAGCGTCATCGCCATCGTTACGAATTTAATAATAAATATCTTGAGGTACTGGAAAAATCAGGTTTGATTTTTTCTGGTAAATCAATGGATGGTCGATTGGTTGAGTTTGTTGAACTTGCTGATCACCCATGGTTTTTAGCTTGTCAGTTCCATCCCGAATTTACTTCGACACCTCGTAAGGGACATCCTTTATTCTCAAGTTTTGTAGACGCGGCAGCTAAGTATAAAAAAGGCAATAAATAATGAAATTATGTGGTTTTGAAGCAGGTTTAGATAAGCCTTTGTTTTTGATAGCGGGTACATGCGTTATCGAAAGTGAGCAAATGGCATTGGATACAGCAGGCTATCTTAAAGAATTAACGGATGCATTAGGTATTCCGTTTGTTTATAAATCTTCGTTTGATAAAGCAAACAGATCGTCTCACAATAGTTTTCGTGGCCCCGGTTTAGAAAAAGGCTTGGAAATTCTGCAAAAAGTGAAAGACCAAATCGGCGTACCCGTGTTAACCGATGTGCATGAAGATACGCCATTAGCAGAGGTTGCTTCTGTGGTTGATATTATGCAAACACCTGCTTTTTTATCAAGACAAACCAACTTTATTCAAAATGTTGCTAGCCAAGGCATTCCGGTCAATATCAAAAAAGGTCAGTTTTTAGCGCCTTGGGATATGGTTCATGTTGCGGCTAAAGCCAAAGCCACTGGTAATAATCAAATTATGGTGTGTGAGCGTGGCGCATCTTTTGGTTATAACAATTTGGTTTCGGATATGCGCTCTTTGGCTGAAATGCGTAAAACCGATTGCCCAGTAGTTTTTGATGCAACGCATTCGGTACAATTGCCGGGCGGACAAGGTACTTGTTCGGGTGGTCAACGTGAGCATGTTCCTGTATTAGCCAGGGCGGCAGTGGCAGCAGGTATTTCTGGATTGTTTATGGAAACTCATCCAAAACCAGAAGAAGCATTAAGTGATGGTCCTAATTCATGGCCATTACATAGAATGAAAGAATTATTAGAAACTTTAATAACCATCGACCAAGCTGTTAAAGCAAACAGTTTGATAGAAACAACTTTATAGAGGAAAACATGGCTAGAATTGTAGATGTTAAAGCAAGCGAAGTACTAGATTCACGCGGCAACCCAACTGTTGAAGTAGAAGTATATTTAGCTTCTGGTTTAGTAGGTAGCGCAATGGTACCTTCAGGTGCATCAACAGGTGAACGTGAAGCTATCGAATTACGTGATGGTGATAAATCACGTTACTTAGGTAAAGGTGTTTTAAAAGCAGTAGAAAACGTTAATACTACAATTCGTGAAGCAGTTATTGGTATGGATGCAACTAACCAAGCTGCACTTGATCAAAAAATGATCGAATTAGATGGTACACATAACAAAGCTGTTTTAGGTGCTAACGCAATTTTAGGCGTTTCAATGGCAGCAGCGCATGCAGCAGCTAAAGAAGGTGGTGTTCCTTTATATCGTTATTTAAACACTAGCGGTAAATTTGTACTTCCAGTACCAATGATGAATATCATCAACGGTGGATCACATGCTGATAATAGCGTTGATTTACAAGAGTTCATGATTCTACCAGTAGGCGCTCCATCTTTCCGTGAAGCGATCCGTTACGGTGCTGAAGTTTTCCATAACCTTGCTAAAGTTCTAAAAGGTAAAGGTTTGGCAACAACTGTTGGTGATGAAGGTGGTTTTGCTCCTAACCTTTCTTCAAACGAAGAAGCGATTGAAGTTATCCTAGAA